>NZ_QEWA01000023.1:0-69166 GCF_003390775.1 Thermobacillus sp.
GGTCCCTATCTGTCGCGGGCGCAGGAAATTTGAGAGGAGCTGTCCTTAGTACGAGAGGACCGGGATGGACGTACCGCTGGTGTACCAGTTGTTCCGCCAGGAGCACCGCTGGGTAGCCAAGTACGGACGGGATAAGCGCTGAAAGCATCTAAGCGCGAAGCCCCCCTCAAGATGAGATTTCCCACTGTAAAGGTAAGACCCCTGGAAGATGACCAGGTTGATAGGTTCGAGGTGGAAGCGCGGCAACGCGTGAAGCTGACGAATACTAATCGGTCGAGGGCTTATCCTAAAAATACCCCACAAAGTGACGATTCGCTTCGAAGCGTAGTCCGATTACTTTGCGGGGGCCCCGGAAACGGGTTCAGCTTGAAGCAAATCATTCGCATCCGGTTTTCAGGGTGCAAACCCTACATAATCTTTAATGAACCAGGCTCGTATTGCAACAGGGCAGTACGGGCCTGGTTTTTTATTGCGGCAGCGTTTTGGATTAACGATAATAAACCGAACAATCCGTGGACTGCAGCTTCATCACGCCGTCTCGCCGCAGTCCGCGGATCTTGCGCAGGACGACCGACCGCGGGGCCAGCGTCCACAGGTGCCAGCAGATGAGGCTGATCATGAACGATTCGTGCATCCAGGGATAAGCGACGGCGATGACGCAGAGTCCGAACCAGAGCAGATGGCGGTGCAGACGCCGGAACAGGCCGTGTTCGATATGCTGCACGGGGACATAGCCGATCCACGGCGCATCCAGGCTCCACCGGAAACGGCGGAATTCCGGTTCATCGACGCGAATCAAGGTCAGCCGGATAATGACGAAATGGACGAGTTCCACGCCGATGAGACTGATCATCCAGGAGAGAATGCCGGTTGTGCCGTACATGCTGCCCTGGAACACGCCGAACAGCGCGGCGATGAGCAGGTGGCTGATTCTCACTTCCCGCGGTATCGGAATCCGGCGGATGAGCTGATAATGATAGATCGTCGCCTTTTCATCCAATTGTTGACGACGAGGCATCATGCGATTTTCCTCCAACTGCATGCTGAAAAGGGGTTTACCAACTATATCGGAAGAGGCGTATGCCGGATGAATGCCTGCGGGGTAAATGCGGATGGTCCCAAGGAACCAAATATTTGAGGAAAACATATATTGAAGCAAAATATTTGAAACGACCTGTGAACAAGTATATCGAACTAGACATTGTGGCATAATGGGAGTTGAAAGAAGGACAGGAAGGATGAGTCGGCATGGAGGAAAGCGTCCGACAATGTTGCATCATTTGCGGGCAGGAGAAGGAATCCGGCATCACGATCATCTCCGAATTTATATGTGAGTCTTGTGAAGCCGAAATGGTGCGCACCGATGTGAAGGACGAGAAATATCCGTTCTTCATCCATCAATTGAAACGAATCTGGGTTCAGAAGAACGCGTGAGCGGCCGCATCCGACAAGGGACGGCTGTTTTTTTGCGGCTCGGTGGTATCGCGGCGTTTCTTCTATTATTATAGAAGAAACAGGAGAGGAGGGACGGAAGCGGATGCCGGAGTTCGAAGCGCCGCTTTACACGCAGCTCGTTCGCAGGCTTGGGCGCGACCCGGTCAGCTTCCACGTGCCCGGACATCAGTACGGACGCGCGCTGCCGGACGAGCCATTCGCGCTGTTCCGGGACATTATGGGCATCGACGTTACGGAACTGGAAGATACGGACGACCTGCATCATCCGGAAGGCGTCATACGGGAAGCGCAGCAACTGGCTGCGCGCTGCTTCGGCGCCGACGAGACGTTCTTTCTCGTCGGCGGCAGCACGGCCGGCAATCTCGCGATGCTGCTCGCCGTCCTCGATCCGGGTGATGCGATCATCGTGCAGCGCAATGTGCACAAGTCGGTGCTGAACGGCATTGCGTTGGCAAGGGCGCGGGCGATTTTTGTGGCGCCGCAGATTGAACCGGTATCCGGTCTTCCGACCGTCCCCGCGGCGGCTGATATTGAAACGGCATTGGACCGCTATCCGGACGCCAAGGCGGTATTCCTGAGCACGCCCAACTATTACGGCATGAATGTCGATCTTGCGCCGTATGCGGAGATCGTCCACTGCCGGAAACTGCCGCTTCTGGTGGACGAAGCGCACGGCGCGCATTTCGGGCTGCATCCGGCTTGTCCGCCTTCCGCGATGATGTCCGGCGCGGATGCGGCTGTCCAATCGACGCACAAGACGCTTACCGCGCTGACGATGGGCGCCATGCTCCATGTGCGCCGGGGCAGGTTGTCGATGGACCGGCTTCGGCGCGCCCTGACGGCGGTGCAAAGTTCAAGTCCGTCCTACCCGATACTGGCGTCGCTCGATATTGCCCGGGCAATGATCGCGGCTTGCGGCCCGGCATGGCTGGAGAGCGGCATGAAGGCGGCAAGCCGCCTCCGGGAACGGCTGGCTGAACGAAACGGCCCGTTCGCCGCTCTCGAGCCGGCCATCGGCAAAGCTTGCAGCGCCGTTGACCCGATGCGCATCGTGCTGCGGGATGAGACCGGCGCGCTCAGCGGCATCCTGCTTCAGTGTTTGCTGGCGGAGCAGGGATGCTGGGCCGAGATGGCCGACGACCGGTATGCGGTGCTGCTGTTCGGGCCGGGCGCAACCGAATCGGATGCGGACAAGCTCGTTTCGGCACTGGACAACATTGCGGCGGAAATGACCGGATCCCAGCCGGTTGCCGATGCCGGTCAAGGGCCAATTGATGTTGCGGCATATGCGGCTGATCCGGAGCATCGTATCGGCGAGCCGTTTGCCATCCCGCTCATGCCGCCGGCGGAAGACGGAACGGAGATCGTTCCGCTTGAAGAAGCGGCCGGACGCACGGCGGCCGAAACGGTCATTCCCTATCCGCCGGGCATTCCGTTGCTCTATACAGGCGAACGGATCAGCATAGCGCAGATCGCAGCCATCCGCAGACTGGCCGCGGCGGGCGCGCGTTTTCAGGGAGCGACCGACGCCAGAATGCGGATGATACGGGTCATGGCGCAACAATGACGCGACAACGACAGATGAAGGAGACGAAGGTGAGCAGAGGCTTTTTTATGACGATCGAAGGCGGCGAAGGCGCGGGCAAGACGACGATTCTGCAGGGCATCGCCGATTGGCTTGAAGCGCGGGGATGGGATGTCGTCGTGACGCGCGAGCCGGGAGGCATTCCGATTGCCGAGAAAATCCGGGAGGTCATTCTCGATCGCGTCCACACCGACATGGATGCGCGGACGGAGGCGCTGCTCTATGCGGCCGCCCGCAGGCAGCATCTCGTTCAGAAGGTGGAGCCGGCGCTTGCGGCCGGCGCGGCGGTGCTGTGCGACCGGTTCGTCGACAGCAGCCTGGCTTATCAAGGCCATGCGCGCGGGCTCGGCATCGAGGAAGTCTGGGCGATAAACCGGTTTGCCACAGTCGAACGCCTGCCGGATCTCACGCTGTATCTGGACGTCAGGCCGGAAATCGGGCTTGCGCGGGTCCGATCGGATCATGGACGAGAGATCAACCGGCTCGATCTGGAGGACCTCACCTTCCACCGAAAGGTGCGCGAAGGTTATCTGCTGTTAACGCGGCGATTCTCCGACCGGATCGTGACGATCAACGCGGAGCAGCCGCCGGAGCAGGTGCTTGCTCAGGCGCTGCAAGAAACGGAAAAACGATTTAAAGGGTTTTCACATTTCCGCGTCAAATAATATAAAATAGGTACACATCCAACCAAGGGAGGGATACGCATGAAACTTGTCATTGCCGTTGTGCAAGACAAGGACAGCAACCGGCTGTCCACCGCCCTCATTCAGGAAGGATTCCGCGCAACGAAGCTGGCGAGCACCGGAGGATTTCTTCGTGCAGGAAATACCACTTTTATGATCGGAATTGAAGACGAACGGGTGGAAGACGTTCTGCGCGTCATCCGGAACAACTGCAAAATCCGCGATCAGCTCGTGACGCCGGTATCTCCGATGAGCGGTTCGACCGATTCGTACATGCCTTTTCCCGTCGAAGTGCAGGTCGGAGGTGCGGCGGTGTTCGTGCTTCCCGTCGAACGGTTTGAGCATTATTGATCACCCGCATGACGCAACCATTTATCGTCCGGTGAAGAGCATGACCCGTCATGCTCTTTGCTTGGGCTAAAAAGCAGCTTTACTCCATACATGGGAAGGAAACGCGATGAAAATCAATCCCGGATACCGCACAGTCGGACAAGACCGGACGCGGATGGACACCGTCCAGCGTCAGGCGGCGCCCAAATCGTTCGCCGATTTCATGCAGGAGCAGGAAACGGCCAGAACGCAGGAAGCGCTGCAGCGGATGCTGAACGACATCCATCAGCAAGGGGAACGGCTGGCCCGCAACATGACGGTGCGCGAGCTGATGCTGTACCGTCAGATGGTGAAACGGTTCCTCGAGGATACGGTCAGGCGCGGCATCGGCCTCAAGGAGACCCGCGGCTGGGACCGGAGGGGCCGGGTCAAGCGCTACAAGCTGATCGAAGAGGTCGATGCCGTCCTGGTCAGCATGGGCGAAGAATTGCTGCAGACCGAGGAAGGACGGCTCGAACTTCTCGGCAAAATCGGCGAAATCCGCGGACTGCTGATGAATCTGCTGTTCTGACGGAAAGGATCGGTAACGCCATGCGAATCAGCGACATCACCGGCCAGCCGAAAGCGGTGAAACTGCTCCAGGCGGCCATAAGAACCGGCAATGTCTCCCACGCCTATCTGTTCGGCGGTCCCGCGGGGACGGGGCGGAAACAGGCCGCGCTCGCCTTCGCGCAGGCGCTGTTCTGCACGTCCGGCGGGCCGGATGCGTGCGGCGAATGTCTGGCTTGCCGGAAGATCGAACACGGCAATGAGCCGGATCTGCATCTCGTGGAGCCGGACGGCGCGGCGATCAAGATCGACCAGATCCGCGGTCTGCAGCGCGACTTGTCGTACCGGTCGGAGGAATCGAAGCGCAAGGTCTATATCATGGAACGGGCGGAGACGATGACGCCGCAGGCGGCCAACAGCATGCTCAAGTTTCTCGAAGAGCCGTCGTCGCCTGTCGTCGCCATTCTGCTCACCGAAAATCCGCAGGCGATTCTCCCGACCATCCGCTCACGCGCCCAATTCGTTCCTTTCCTCCCGCTGCCTCCCCAAGTCATGCTCGAGAAGCTGCTTGCCGAGGGCCATCCGCCGCTTCTTGCCCGGGCAGCGGTGCACCTGGCCTCCGGAATCGACGCCTGCCGCGCGATTATCCAGCAAGAGGGGTTTGCAGAAACGAGAAAGCTGGTGATACAATTGGGGAAAGACAGCCTGGGCAGATTACCCGCCGCGATGGTCAGCATCGGACAAGCGTTCAAGAACGGTCTGCAAGCGGACCGGATCGAAACCGTTCTCGCGCTGCTGGCGCTCTGGTATCGGGATCTGCTGAACGTCCAGATCGGCAGGCGGGAGCAGGTTGTCTTCGCAGACGAACTCGGCTGGATGGACAAGCATGCGTTCATGCGCAAACCGCATGAATGGGTCGCATGCATGGAGCATACGCTTGAAGCAGGCAGACGCATCCGTGCCCACGTATCGCCGCAGCTTGCCCTCGAGCAGCACCTAGTGAAGATTCAGGGGGGCTGAATCCTTGTACAATGTCGTCGGTGTCCGTTTCAAGAAAGCGGGCAAAATCTACTATTTCGACCCGTTGGACTACCCGGTCGAGACGAATCAGCACGTCATTGTCGAGACGGCGCGGGGAATCGAATACGGCAAGGTCGTCATCGGCCGGAGACAGGTGGACGAGTCGGATGTTGTGCTGCCGCTGAAGCGGGTCATCCGCATCGCGGACGAGGCCGACGCCCGGGTCGTCCGCGAGAACGAAGCGGCGGCGAAGCAGGCATTCGCCATTTGCCTCGAGAAGATCAAGCAGCATGAGCTGGGCATGAAGCTCGTTGATGTCGAATATACGTTCGATCGGAACAAGATCATTTTCTACTTCACCGCCGAAGGCCGCGTCGACTTCCGCGAGCTGGTCAAGGATCTGGCCAGCGTCTTCCGGACCCGGATCGAGCTCAGGCAGATCGGCGTGCGCGACGAGGCGAAGATGCTCGGCGGCATCGGGCCTTGCGGACGCATCCTTTGCTGTTCGTCCTGGCTCGGCGACTTCGAGCCGGTGTCGATCAAGATGGCGAAGGATCAGAGTCTGTCGCTCAATCCGACGAAGATTTCGGGATTGTGCGGCCGGCTGATGTGCTGCCTGAAATTTGAGCACGATCATTATGAGAGCGTGCGCGAGGAAATGCCCGCCGTCGGCAAAATCGTCATCACCTCTTACGGCGAAGGCAAGGTGACGGCCATCAACGCCGCTGCCCGCACGCTGTACGTCCAGCTGTTTGAATCGGGCGGCAAGCCGAAGGAGCTGCCGTTCGACGACTGTGTCGTGAAAGCATAACGCCAAGTCGCGGGTGCCGAGGTGGGACAGTGACGAGAGACCTGTTCGATCAAGTCGAACGAATGGAGGCCGTTCTCGGGCAGATGCTGAGGGAGACGGCCGACATCAAGCGGAACATCAAGTCGCTCATCGAAGAGAACAAAAGACTCAGCATTGAGAATCAACAGCTTCGCAAGCTGCTGAAGACGAGTGCGGCGACGGTCCGGGCGGAACTGGCTGCGGGACTCGCGGAGGAAGCATCCGCCGACCGGCTCGAAGAAGACAGCCATGTGCACGTCGGCGAAGGCTACGATAATCTTGCCCGTCTATATAATGAAGGATTTCACATCTGCAATGTCTATTACGGTCACCTCCGCACGGAGGGCGACTGTTTGTTCTGCCTGGCTTTTCTTCATAAATAATGGATACCCTGACGGCTGCTTGCCGGCGGCGCAATCTTGAGCGCTGCGGCGGGCAGCCATATTTTGTTTCGCCGGACCGGTCCCTGTACATTTGCAAGAAACGGGTTTGTTCATTAAGCTTATGGTAAGAACGTTATTTTCCACCGGATGGAAAGGCAAGGAGTCGACTTCCCGACATGAACAGGCCTGACGCGCAGCCGATGCTCGAGCCCGGCGAAAGGCTCGACCATCTGCTGACGCAAGACTTGAAAATCATCCAAAGCCCGGAAGTGTTCAGCTTCTCGCTGGACGCGGTGCTGCTCGCCCGTTACGCCGGTGTGCCGGCCAGAGGCCGCGTGCTGGACCTGTGCACGGGCAACGGCGTCGTGCCGCTGCTTCTGACGACGCGGACGGCCGCGTCGATCGACGGCGTCGAGATTCAGCCGAAGCTGGCGGACATGGCGTGGCGCAGCGTGGCGCTCAACGGCCTTGAGGACCGGATCACGATCATCGAGGCCGATCTGCGCGAATGGTCGAAGCGCGCCGACGTGCGCGGCGCCTACGATGCGGTCACGATCAACCCGCCGTACCTGCCGCGCGGATCCGGGGAGTACAAGGAGAACATCCACAAAGCGATGGCGCGGCATGAAATCGGGTGCACGCTGGACGACGCCGCGGCGGCGTGCGCGGCGGCGGTGAAGAGCGGCGGCCGCGTCACCATGGTGCATCGTCCGTCCCGGCTGGCGGACATCATCGAGACGCTGCGCCGTCACCGGCTCGAACCGAAGCGGATGCGGCTGGTTCACCCGAAGCGGGAGGCGGAAGCGAACATCGTGCTGATCGAGTCGCTGAAGGACGGCAGGCCGGAGCTTCGGCTTGAACCGCCGCTCATCGTCTACGAGCCGGACGGGCGATATACGGACGAGTTGCTGCATATATTTTATGGAAGAAAAACGGAGCTGGCGGGCGTATCCGCCGCGGCGGAGGAGGAGCGGACGTGAGCGGAAAGCCGGACGGCAGGCCGGATGACCGGCAGCTTAAGCGGCAAGCCGCGCAGGTCCAGCGGAGCTTCGCCGAACGGGAGAGGCCCGGCACGCTCTATCTCGTGGCGACGCCGATCGGCAACCTGGAAGACATGACGATGCGCGCCATCCGCACGCTTAAAGAGTGCGATCTGATCGCGGCCGAAGATACGCGCCAGACCCGCAAGCTGCTGACGCATTTCGACATTCGCAACCGTCTCGTCAGCTACCATGAACATAACCGGGAAGCGAGCGGTCCGGAACTGCTCAGGCTGCTGGAAGAGGGCCTCAGCATCGCGCTGGTCAGCGATGCGGGCACGCCCGCCGTCTCCGATCCGGGCGCCGAACTGGCGGCTGAAGCGGCGGCTCGCGGCATCCCGGTCGTGCCGATTCCCGGTGCGAACGCGGCGGTGTCCGCGCTCATCATCTCCGGGCTTCCGACGCACCGGTTTCTGTTCGCCGGATTCCCGCCCCGCGACCGCAAGGGGTTGCAGCAATTTCTGGACAGCCTGGAAGCGGAGCCGGGTACGCTCATTCTGTACGAATCGCCGCATCGCGTGCAGAAGACGCTCGCTGTGCTGGCCGAGCGGTGGGGAAGCCGCCGCATGGCGCTCGTGCGCGAACTGACGAAGCGCCACGAGGAAGCGGTGCGGGGCACGGTCGAAGGCGTGCGGGATTACGCCGCGGCGCATCCGCCGGCGGGCGAATGTTGCCTCGTCATCGAAGGGGCTGAGGCCGGCGAGGCGGCGGAGAGACAAGCCGGCGATTGGTGGGCGCAGATGACGCCCGCCGAACATGTCGCCCATTACGAGCGGCAGGGCATGGCGCGCAAGGAGGCAATGAAGCGGGCAGCGGCCGACCGCGGGCTGAAGAAGCGCGACATCTACGCGGCGCTCCTTGCCGAAGCGGACGGATCCGCAGAGGACAAGCCTTGAGGGCAAAAAAAAACCTTCCCGGCCGACAGTCCGGCGCGGGAAGGCAGCAAGGAGTATAAAAAAGGTTAGAATTATCGAGGTCGTTTCTGTTCTATTATAACCTATTTTTCGTAAAAGTGACACTTTTTTTTCACGAGTCTTTCACTGTGCCGTCCGCGGCCGGACGCCATCAGGAATTGGCGGGCACGGGCAGCTCGGAGATGCACTCGTGGCAGACGATCTTGCCCTTGAAGTACGTGACATTCTCGGCATTGCCGCAGAAAATGCAGGCGGGTTCATATTTCTTCAACATGATGCGTTCCCCGTCGACATAGATTTCAAGGGCGTCTTTCTCTCCGATGCCGAGGGTGCGGCGCAGTTCGATCGGAATAACGACACGGCCCAGTTCATCGACCTTGCGTACAATGCCTGTCGATTTCATCATAACGATTCTGCTCCTCTCAAGCGATTCAACATTATTCGACATAGTTCAACTTTTTCTGCTAATTATAGTACCAACCATTCCCATAATAGTCAACAGAAAATAACAGGAAATTCACGCCTCCATTTCATAGAAACAGCCAGCAAAATCGATGAAAATCCGGTTCAGGGGACGATATGGGGCGTTCTTCGGACATCAAGAAACGATTCGACACAGATCGACATTTTCGACAATTTTGTGAAGGATCTGTCGAATTTCGAAAGGGGTGACTGCGCGTGCACCACGAATTGCCCGAAGAGAAAGTGTTCAAAGATCCTGTTCACAAATCCATCTATGTCAAAGACCGGATTATCTGGAACCTCATCAACACGAAGGAATTTCAGCGGCTCCGCCGGATCCGCCAGCTCGGCACGTCCTACCTGACGTTCCACGGCGCCGAGCACAGCCGGTTCTCCCACTCCCTCGGCGTCTACGAAATTACGCGCCGGATCATCTCCCAGTTCGAGCGGCTCGGCGATTCGGACTGGCCGAAGGAAGAGCGGCTGACCGCGCTGTGCGCCTCCCTGCTGCATGATGTCGGGCACGGGCCGTTCTCGCATTCGATCGAGGCCGTGTTCGACACGCATCACGAGGAATGGACCTGCCGCCTTCTGCTCGAAGACACGGAATTGAACCGTGTGCTGCGCGATGTCTCCGACGATTTTCCGGAGCGGATCGTTTCGGTCATTCGCAAGACGCACGAGAAACCGATCGTCGTCAGCCTGGTCACCAGCCAGCTCGATGCCGACCGGATGGATTTTCTGCTGCGAGACGCGTACTATACCGGAACGCATTACGGCACGTTCGACATCGACAGGATTCTGCGCGTCATGCGTCCCCACAAGGGCCGGATTGTCGTCAAAGAGAGCGGGATGCATGCGGTCGAAGACTACCTGATGTCGCGGTACCAGATGTACTGGCAAGTTTATTTCCATCCCGTGACGCGCAGTTCGGAAATCGTGCTGCGGCAAATTTTCCGCCGGGCGAAGGAACTGTACCGCGGCGGCTGGCGCTTCGATTCCCTGCTCGAGCCGCTCAAACGGCTGTTCGACGGCGAAATGACCGCAGACGACTATTTCCGGCTGGACGAGCCTCTGGTCCAGACGCAGTTCATGATGTGGACGGACGAGAAGGACCCGCTGCTTGCGGACCTGTGCCGGCGGTTCCTCCACCGCAGACTGTATAAATATACAACGATGGACGAGCCGGACGAAGCGCTCCTGGACCGTGCGCGGCAGGCGCTTCTTGATGTCGGGCTGAATCCGTCCTATCATCTCGAAATTGATTACCCCTACGATCTACCGTATCATATATACCGTCCGGGCGGCGACAGCGGTCCCGGAGCGCAGCCGATACTGCTGCTCGGCGAACACGACGAGCTGACCGATATCGCGGATCGCTCCGAGATCGTCCGGTCGATCGCCGGCATACACAGGGGCAGACACCATCTTTATTACCCGGAAGACATGCTGCTGAAACACCGGGACCGATTGCCGTCCGACATCAGGCGGCTCATTGGCATGGCGTGAAGGCGGCCCGGGCATCCCGGAAGGAGATTTGGACATGTTGATCGATTCGCATGCGCATCTGGATTCCCATCGGTTCGACAACGATCGGGAAGATGTGATCCGGCGCGCCAGGGAAGCCGGCGTCGAACTGATCGTCAACATCGGCTTCAACCGCGAGACGATTCCGACGACGCTCGAGCTGACGGAGCGTCATTCGTTCATCTACGCGGCCATCGGCTGGCACCCGGTCGACAGCATCGACATGCGCGAGGGCGACCTGGAATGGATTGAATCGCTTGCGGCGCGCGAGAAGGTCGTTGCGATCGGCGAGATCGGCCTCGACTATCACTGGGACACATCGCCGAAGGAAGTGCAGCATCAGGTGTTCCGCGAGCAGATCCGGCTCGCGCGGCGGCTCGGCCTGCCGATCGTCATCCATAACCGGGACGCGCACGAAGATGTCGTGCGCCTGCTCAGGGAAGAGCGGGCCGAGGAAATCGGCGGCGTCATGCACTGCTTCTCGGGCAGCTGGGAGATCGCGAAGATGTGCCTGGACATGAACTTCTACATCTCGTTCGGCGGCCCCGTTACGTTCAAGAATGCGCGGGTGCCGAAAGAGGTGCTGGCCAAGGTGCCGCTTGACCGGCTCATGATCGAAACGGACTGCCCGTATTTGTCTCCGGAACCTTATCGTGGAAAACGAAACGAGCCCGCTTACGTGTCCCACGTCGCGGAGGCGGCCGCCCAAATTAAGGGAATAGACTTACAGGAACTGGTAAAAATAACCGGACAGAATACTCTGAATTGTTTCCGAATTCGAGATAAGTCGGTCTAAACCGTTGAAACAATGATTTTGCTCACAAAAAAAGTGGCATTACCCGCGAGAAAATCTCCGAAAATGCACTTTAAACCGAAAATAACGCGAAAATCGCATTTTGAACGTCCTTTACAACGCGCAACTCCAGGGGGTATGATGTCTCACAGAACTTTGCTGAAAGTTGAACATTTCCAGACGCTGAATCTCCCGGAGGACGGGAGAGCGGGGGAACCAGTCAGCGGCAATCGGACAACACAGGTTGCCGGCTCCGCTGAAACCTATTGGGGTGAATTGACCGGACGCGCGATTTGAAGCGGCGAAAGGTCATAGGGCGGCTCTCGGCCCGAACCCGTCAGCTAACTCCGCAGGCGCATTTGAGAGTGATCGTCTCGTGCTTTGACAGTCCGAAGTATTATTTATCCTCTTCGAAGCCACGATGGGATCCTCTGTCGGCGGCTTTATTTTTTGAATATTGCGGCAACCGGCGACATAGGTTTCTCCAGGAAGACGGACAGACGACGGGGCGTGATTCTGGAACGACAGCACGGATCCAAGCAAAACGGCTGGCGCCGTCCTCATTTGGAGGTGCGTCCGTTTTGCGGTGAAAGATAAGCCGATTATAAGCGTGCAGCTTATAAATGCTTATCTTTTGAAAACCAAAACGTTCGCGTCAATCGTATCATGCATCATCCTAAGGCGGCGAGCAATGTAAGGAGGACCGAAGACATGGGGAAGTTCCTTCCGGAATCCCATGGATCACGATCATCCGGCATGAACTTCGCAATGCGTTGGAAGCATGAGAACGTACGTCTGGTTCTTCTGAGCGCAATTCTTTCAATCGCCATGACTTTCATGCTGCTGGTGCTGCTCTACGGCACGGCCGACAAACAGGTGTCGGTCGTCGTGGACGGCGAGGAACGAATCGTCACGACGAAACAATGGGTTCTGGAAAAGCTGCTTGACGAGCTCGACATCGAAGTCGGGCCGAACGATGAGGTGTCGAAGCCGCTCAACGCGGCGATCCGGGACGGCGACCGGATTGTCATCAACCAGGCGGTGCCGGTCACGGTCGTCGCCGACGGCAAGGCGGTGGAGGTCTGGCCGACCCGCCATACGGTTCAGGCGGCCCTCAGCGAAGCGGGTATCGACCTGCGCGACGACGACAAGGTGTATCCATCGCCGGGCGCGCCACTCGAGCCGGACATGACGATTGAAGTGGTGCGCGTCGACAAGCACGTGGTACAAACCGAAGAGGTCGTTCCGTATGAGGTCGTCAAGAAGGACGACCCGAATCTGGAAAAAGGCAAAGAAAAGGTCATTCAACCCGGCAAGGAAGGCGTCATCATCAATCTTGTCGAGAAAACGTTCGAAAACGGCGTGTACGTAAATTCGCGGCTGCTGACGAAGACGGTGTCGGCGGAGAAGCAGGATCAGATCGTCGCCGTCGGCACGAAGAAGCCGGAGCCGAAAGCGGCCGTGCTGTCCGCCGAATCGGAGACGGCAACGAAGGTCACGCGCGAAGGCGTGACGTTCAAGGCGAAGAAAGTGCTCAAGAACGTGACGCTGACGGCGTATTCCGCCGGCTTCGAGTCGACGGGCAAGACCGAGGATCATCCCCAATACGGCATTACGGCTTCCGGCACGAAAGTGCAGGAAGGCCGGACGATCGCCGTCGACCCGGACGTCATTCCGCTCGGCTGGTGGGTGTACATCGAAGGCATCGGATTCCGGCGTGCGGAAGACAAGGGCAGCGCGGTCAAAGGGAAGAAGATCGACATTTACTACGACAGCGAAACGAAGGCGGAGCGCTTCGGCAAGAAGAAGGGCTACACCGTCTACGTGATCGGGCCGAACAAGCCGACGGCAAGCTGAGGCTGCGGCTGCCGCCGGCGTGCCCGTGATTCATCCTATGATTCATCACCGCAATTATGCTTGAGCGGCTGGAAACCTCTGTGCGGCATCCCCGCGGATGCCGCGCCGGGGTTTTCTTGTCGTTGCGGAGGCGCATAGCGGGGCGAAGCTGCGGCCATCATCATGAAGAGGACGAGCCGTTTACCGGGCTTGGGAAAGGAATGCGACATGATCCAGGAAATTATCGTCGTCGAAGGCAAGGACGACACCGCCGCCGTGAAGCGCGCGGTTGAGGCGGACACGATCGAGACGGGCGGCTCGGCAATCGGCGAGGAAGTGCTTCGCCGGATTGAACTGGCCGCAGCGCGCCGCGGCGTCATCATCTTCACCGACCCCGATCATGCGGGCGAACGGATCCGGCGGATCGTGGCGGACCGCGTGCCGGGCTGCAAGCATGCGTTCCTGCCGCAGGAGCAGGCGGAGCGGGGCGGCAAGTTCGGCGTCGAGCACGCGACGCCGGAAGCGATCCGGCAGGCGCTTGCCGCCGTTCGGACCGAGCGGCCGGCGGAAGAAGCCGGAGCGGATGTTGTCGAGTGGGATGACCTGATGGAGGCGGGGCTCATCGTCCACCCGGAAGCGGCTCAGCGGCGCCGGGAGCTCGGCAGACGGCTCGGCATCGGCTATGCGAACGGCAAGCAGTTTTTCCGCCGCTGCCGGATGCTCCGCATCACGAAGCGGGAGCTGGCCGAAGCGCTTGCCGCCATGGACGGCGGAGAGGGGGAAGCAGGATGATGACGGACGGCATGCGAATGAGCCGGCCCGCGGGAGACATCGGCACGCCGAAGCGGACGCGCGAAATCATCGCGCGATACGGCTTCACGTTCCGCAAGGCACTCGGGCAAAATTTTCTCGTCGACGCGAATGTGCTGCGCAAAATCGTGGATGCGGCCGAGCTTGGACCGTCGAAGGGCGCGCTTGAGATCGGTCCGGGCATCGGGGCGCTGACCGAGCAGCTCGCCATGGCCGCGGGCAAGGTGGCGGCGATCGAGCTGGACCGGCGGCTCATCCCGATTCTGGAGGAACTGTTCGCGCCTTGCGCCAACGTGGAGATCGTGCACGGCGACGCACTGAAGCTCGATCTGAAGCAGCTGATTGCCGAACGGTTCGCCGGTCTGGAACGCGTCAGCGTCGTCGCCAATCTGCCGTACTACGTAACGACGCCGATCCTCATGAAACTGCTGGAGGACCGGCTGCCGCTTGAACATATTGTCGTGATGGTGCAGAAGGAAGTGGCCGAACGCATGACGGCGCCGCCCGGAGGCAAGGAATACGGCAGCCTCAGCGTCGCGGTCCGCTATTTCGCGGAGCCGGAGGTCGTGTGCACCGTGCCGCGCACCGTCTTCGTGCCGCCGCCGAACGTCGACTCGGCCGTCGTGCGCCTCACCTTGCGCGCCCGGCCGCCCGTGGACGTCACGGACGAAGCGATGTTCTTCCGCGTCGTGCACGCGGCGTTCGCCCAGCGCCGGAAGACGCTGGCGAACAACCTGACCGCGCTGCTCGGCAAGGAGCGGCGCCAGGAAGCTGCCGCGCTGCCGGCGTCCTGCGGCATCGACCCCGGCCGGCGGGGCGAGACGCTGTCGCTCGAAGAATTCGCGGCGCTTGCCAACAAGCTGGCCGAACATCCGGCATAACTGGCTGAACACCAGACGGGCCGCCCTTCCATAGGATAGACGGAAGAGGTGATCAGCCCATGAAGCAAGGGGATTACGTCGTGCGAAAATCGTACGGCGGCGACATCCTGTTCCGCATTGAAGCCATCGTCCGGCAGACGGCCATTCTGAAGGGTGTCGACTACCGGCTGCTGGCCGACGCTCCGCTCTCCGATCTTGTCGTCGTCCGGCAGCCCGAAACGAGCAGCGCCGCCGTGGCGGCGAAAATCAAAGAGCACGAATCGCTGCGGCGCTTCCGGCGCCAGGAGGGGGAGGCGGAAAGCTTCCGCTCCGACACGGAGTCCGTGGACGATGCGGAAGCATACCGCCAGGAGACCGCGAACCCGCCGGGCGGGTATTTCGAGATGCCCGGCCGTGTCCTGCATCTCGACGGGGACGGCGCATATCTGCGCAAAAGCATGGCGCTGTACGCCCAGATGAATGTGCCCGCCGACTGCATCCACTGCCACGAATCGGTCATGCCGGAGGTGATCGGCCGGCTTCTGCCGCAGGTGCGGCCCGACATCGTCGTGATCACGGGACACGACGGCGTCCTCAAGAACCGGCCCTACGCCAGTCTCCGCCCGCTCAGCAGCTACAAGAACTCCGTCCATTTCGTGCAGGCCGTCCGCGCCGCCCGCGCCTATGAACCGAACAAGGACAACCTGATCATCGTCGCCGGCGCTTGCCAGTCGCACTTCGAAGCTTTGCTCATGGCCGGGGCCAACTTCGCCAGCTCGCCGCGGCGGGTGATGATCCACGCCCTCGACCCGGTCGTCGTGGCGATCAAGGCGAGCCGCACGCCGTTCCGCGAGCCGATCCATCTGACCGAAGCGATCCGCGGCACGATATGCGGAGCGGAAGGGATGGGCGGCGTCGAGACGTTCGGCAAGCGCCGGCTCGGAACGCCGCGTCCGGGGTGGAATGCGAAGAAGATCGTCCCGGCTTACGGTGCATAAAATCATGTCGGATTGCGGACATTCAAAAAAAAGGGATAATAGACTGTTGACAACCGATTTATGGTGTTGCTATAATATTTTCTTCATTTGACACTGCCGCTTCTTTTCATGTATAATGGACAAGGAAAGAGGTGGTAGTGGACGATGGCGAAGAATGCGCTGCTCGAAATCCGACGCAGTCTGGAAGCGCACGTCGGTTCCAGAGTCTGCCTGCGAGCCAACGGTGGACGCCGCAAGACGATCGAGCGGACCGGCGTGTTGGAAGAGACCTACCCTTCTGTTTTTATCGTGAAGCTTGACCAGGAACAACATGCTTTCAAACGCGTGTCTTACAGCTATGCCGATATTTTGACGGAGACCGTCGAGGTGACCGTCGTCAGCGACGAAGGACAGGTGCGGATCGCTTACATGCAGCATTGACGCACCGCCGCATGATCCGCCCGGACCGGGGCATACTATCCTTCATCACAACGCGGATTCGCGCGGAAGGAGGACCCCGTCATGGGCCGCAGAAGGCGAGGCGCGATGTCGCAGCAGCTCAAGGAAGAACTGGCGAAGGAACTCGGATTCTACGGTACCGTCGCCAAGGAAGGCTGGGGCGGCATCCGGGCGAAAGATGCGGGCAACATGGTCAAACGGGCGATTCAGCTTGCGGAACAGGCGCTGGCGAATCGCGGCAACCGACCGTCGTGACGAATATCGGACAAAACTGAGCGGCCTGCAGGCGCGATGAGCGCCGCGCGGGCCGCTTTTCGCATTTGCGCCCGCCGACAGGACCGGCCGTTTTTCGCATTTGGCGGAAACCGATGCTATAATTGGGAAGGACTCAAGGACGAGCGGGTGCGACGAACGGTGGTGAATGCGTGAAAATTTACGAGAAAGCGCCGGCCAAGATCAATCTGCTGCTCGACGTGCTGGGCAAGCGGGAAGACGGCTATCACGAAATCGAAATGGTCATGACGATGGTCGACCTGGCCGATCGGCTCGAAATGGAGGAATTGCCCCGGGATGCGATCGTGCTGTCAAGCCAGGCCGGATACATCCCGCTGGACGAGAAAAATCTGGCGTTCCAGGCGGCGAGATTGATCAAGGACCGGTACGGCGTGAAGAAAGGCGTCTACATCCATCTGGACAAACACATTCCGGCGGCTGCGGGACTGGCCGGCGGCAGCAGCGACGCGGCGGCCGCGCTCCGCGGGCTGAACCGGCTCTGGCAGCTGAATCTGTCCGACGCCGAGCTCCTCGAGCTGGCAGCCGAGCTCGGCTCCGACGTGCCGTATTGCGTGCGCGGCGGCACCGCGATTGCGCGCGGGCGGGGCGAGAAGCTCGAACAGCTGCCGAGTCCGCCGCAATGCTGGGTCATTCTGGCGAAACCGCAGCTCAACGTGTCGACGGCTGACGTGTACGGGCAGTTTCGGCTGGAGAAGGTGAAGCAGCATCCGTCGCTCGAACGGATGGTCAAAGCGATCAAGGCCGGCTCGTTCCGCGACATGTGCGCCGAGCTCGGCAACGTGCTCGAGACGGTGACGCTCGAGCGCCATCCCGAAGTGCGCCGGCTGAAGGAGATCATGCAGCGGCTCGGGGCGGACGGCGTGCTGATGTCGGGGAGCGGCCCCACGGTGTTCGGCCTGGTGGCGAAGGAAGCGAAGGTGCCGCGCATTTACAACGGACTCCGCGGGTTCTGCAAGGACGTGTTTGTGGCAAGAATGCTGACATAAGCTCAAGCGGTCACTTGCAAAAAACCGTATGAAAATGATATAGTGACTATATATCATTCGGATTTCATACGGGGGTGCAGGCCGTGAAGAAGTTGAAGCGAAGCGCCAGGCTGGTCGAAATGACACAATACTTGTTGGCACGCCCCCACACGTTAATTTCGCTGACAGCATTTGCGGACCGTTATCAATCGGCGAAATCATCGATCAGCGAAGATCTGGCCATCATCAAGGAAGTTTTCGAAGAAGAAGGCATCGGGCAACTGCACACATTGGCCGGCGCCGCCGGCGGTGTCAAGTATATTCCGACCGTCAGGAAAGAGGCCGCGCTTGCGGTCATCCGCGAGATCTGCCGCCAGCTGGAGCAGCCGGAACGGGTGCTCGCCGGCGGCTATCTGTACATGACGGACATGATCGGCCAGCCGGCGATCATGGGCGAGGTCGGGCGCATGTTCGCGACCGCGTTCGCCGACCGCGAGATCGACGTCATCATGACGGTCGAGACGAAGGGCATTCCGCTGGCCTATGCGACGGCGATGTACCTGAACCTGCCGGTCGTCATCGTGCGGCGCGACAACAAGGTGACCGAAGGTTCGGCGGTCAGCATCAATTACGTGTCGGGCTCGACGAAGCGGATTCAGACGATGTCGCTCGCGCGGCGCGCGCTGCGCGAACAGTCGCGGGTGCTCATCATCGACGATTTTCTGAAGGCGGGCGGCACGGTGCAGGGCATGATTGACCTGCTCGCGGAGTTCAACGCGACGGTCGCCGGCGTCGGCGTGTTCGTCGAATCCGGGGAAGTCGGCGCGGAAGAGCGGTTGTTCCATGATTACGTGTCGCTGGCGAGATTGACGCATGTCGACCTGAAGACGAAGCAGACAACGGTTGTTCCGGGGAACTACTTCGACGATTGAGGAGGCGCGCATCGCCTGATCGGGCGGTGCCGCGTTTGTCCATATGCAAGCGGTTGCGGACGGGCCCGCGTTGCGGGTCGCCGGGACGCAGCCCTTTGGCATACTTGTTAACCCTACCATTCCAATAGGGAAACCATGAAGGAGGAGCGCGAACATGTCTCAACGACCGACCATCATTTCGACCACCGCAGCCCCCGCCGCCATCGGCCCGTATTCGCAAGCCGTCCGGTTCGGCAATCTGCTCTTCACCTCGGGCCAGATTCCGCTTACGCCGGAAGGCGAACCGGTGCAAGGCGGCATCGAGGAACAGACGCATCAGGTCTTTCGCAATCTGCAGGCGGTGCTGGCTGCGGCCGGCTGCAGCCTGTCCGATGTCGTGAAAGCGACCGTCTTCCTCAAGGACATGAACGAATTCGCCGCGTTCAACGCCGTCTACGCCTCGTATTTCGGGGATCACAAGCCGGCGCGTTCGACGGTGGAAGTCGCCCGTCTGCCCCGGGACGTCAAGGTCGAGATCGAGCTGATCGCCGCCGTTCCCGATGGCGAAAAACAGCGGTAATTGTCAGTTAAAAAAAAGTTAGTCAACCCGCAACAATATTTCCAGATACAAGAAGGATTTCGGCGCAATTTGTGGAATATTACACCAAGTCTTTTGGTAGGCAAAGGTGGTGAACAGAATGCAAATTACCGATGTGAGACTCCGCCGCGTGAATTCCGAAGGCCGAATGAAGGCGATTGCCTCGATCACGATTGACAACGAATTCGTTGTTCACGATATTCGGGTCATCGACGGCAATAACGGCATGTTCGTGGCCATGCCGAGCAAGCGTACGCCGGACGGAGAGTTCCGGGATATCGCACATCCGATCTCTTCGTCGACGCGGGAGAAGATCCAATCCGCCGTGCTGGCGGAATACGAGCGGGCGGCAGCTGAAGAAGAAGCGGCGATTGAAGAAGGCGCATGATGGTCATGCACGATGGACTGATAGCGTATTCAGATGATCGGGAGAAGAGGGCCGATGGCTCTCTTTTCTTTTGTCCGAAGCAAGTGTATAGTCGAGGGAGATACGCTTCGCAGCGAAGCGCAGGAACGAACTCGGGAGGAAAACGGACATGAAGAGAATGGCGGTCGTGCTTGCGGCTGGACTGGGGAAACGAATGAAATCGAAACTTCACAAAGTGCTGCACCCCGTCTGCGGCAAGCCGATGGTCGGACATGTGCTGGACGCAGCGGCCGCGGCCGGCTGCGAACGGACGATTGTCGTCGTCGGACACGGGGCGGAGAAGGTGCAAGCCTACGTGGGCGACCGCGCCGAATGCGTGCTGCAGGCCGAGCAGCTCGGCACCGGACATGCGGTATTGCAGGCCGATAAGTTGATCGGCGGGGAAGCGGGCACGACGATCGTCGTCTGCGGCGATACACCGCTCATCCGGCCGGAGACGATCCGCGCGATGCTGGATGCGCACGAGCGGAGCGGCGCCGCCGCGACGCTGCTGACGGCGGTCGTCCCGGACCCGTCGGGTCTCGGACGCGTCATCCGCGGAAAGAACGGCAACGTGGAGCGCATCGTCGAACACAAGGATTGCAGCGAAGACGAGCTGAACATCACGGAAATCAACGCCGGCACCTATTGCTTTGACAACCGGAAGCTGTTCGACGCGCTCGGCAAGGTGAAGAATGACAACGCGCAAGGCGAATATTACCTGACGGATGTGATCGGCATTCTGCACGAAGCGGGCGAGACGATCGCCGCTTACCGGACGCCGGATCCGGCCGAAGCGGCCGGCGTCAATGACCGCATCGCCCTGGCCGAGGCCGAACGGCTCATGCGCGAGCGGATCAACCGCCGGCACATGGAAGCCGGCGTGACGTTCATCGATCCGGCGGTCACATACATCGACGCGGATGTCGCGATCGGCGCGGACACCGTCATCTACCCGGGCACGGTGCTGCGGGGCCGGACCGTCATCGGCGAAGACTGCGTCATCGGCCCGCAGGCCGACATCACCGATTCCGTCGTCGGCCGGGGCGTGACCATCCGCCACTCCGTGCTGCTGGAGTCGGAAGTCGGCGACGAATGTTCGGTCGGGCCGTACGCGAACCTGCGCCCGGGCTCGAAGCTTGCCGCGGGCTGCAAGATCGGCGATTTCGTCGAGCTGAAGAACGCGTCGCTCGGCGAAGGCACGAAAGTATCGCATCTCAGCTATGTCGGCGACGCCGTCGTCGGCCGGGATGTCAACATCGGCTGCGGCGCCATTACGGTGAACTACGACGGTTACAACAAATCGATCACCGAGATCGGCGACCGCGCCTTCATCGGCAGCAACGTCAATCTGATCGCGCCGGTGAAGATCGGCGAAGACGCCTATGTCGTCGCCGGTTCGACGATCACCCAGGACGTGAAGCCGAACGACATGGCAATCGCGCGCGAGCGGCAGGTCAACAAGGAAGGCTACGCCGAGCGTCTCCGCGCGCGGGCGCGGGCGAAGAAGGAGCGCTCGGGCCAGAACTGATCCGATCCGGTGCATGGTGAAGGCTGGAAAAGGGAACACTATAGGGAAACCTGTGCGAAGGAGGTTTCCCTATGACGCCGACGATCAAAGCGGAAGAGCGGCCGACGCGCCCGAAGGGCGAACTGCGCCGGCTGCGCGATCAGGGGAAAGTGCCGGGCAATCTGTACGGCGGCAAGGCGAGCGGCTCGACGCCGATCGCCGTCGAGGAGAAGGAGCTGCTGGCGCTGCTCCGCCATCATCCGAACGCGGTGCTCGATCTTGAAATGGCGGGTTCGGACACGAGACCGGTCATGGTGGCCGGCGTGCAGCGCGATCCGCTGACGCGCAACGTGCTGCACATCGATCTGCGCGAGATCGACCTGAAGACGCCCGTGCGCACGCACGCGCCCCTGGAACCGGCCGGCGAATCGCCGGCCGAGAAGGAAGGCGGCATCGTTCAGATGCTGCTGCACGAGCTGGAGATCGAATGTCTGCCCGCCGACATTCCGGACGCGATTCCCGTGGACGTCTCGGGGCTTAAGCTCGGAGACAGTCTCGTCGTCCGCGACCTCAAGGTTCCGCCGGGCGTGCTCGTGAAGACCGACCCGTCGCTTGTCGTCGTGACGGTGCTCGCTCCGCAGAAAGATGACGCGGAACCGGCCGAACCGGAGGCGAATGCCGCGGAGACGGACCGCAGCGGCGCAGAAGAGAAAACGGCGGCACGATCCTGAATACCGAACGGCAGCGAGCTGCCTGTCCGCCCGCAGCGGCAGGCAGCTTCGTTTTATGGCCGGACGCTCAATAACCCGGACGCGAGACGAAGGTGAACACGTTCCGGTCGAAGTCGATGTTGTTGACGCGGACCGAACGGCTGTTGAACCATTCGACAAATCCGATCTCCTGATGAACGCCTCCCAGGTAGATCTGAATCGGCACGCCATGGTCGATGTGATCCTGGAAATGCTGGTCTTCATGCAGCCTCTGTCCGTTCTCGTACACGACAAACAGCGCGCTTCTCGACAACATTTCGTTGACCATGCGATCACCTCTACCTATAATGACAATTTAGACGATCGAATCGTTGCAGGGCGGCCGATATCTTCTGGTCAGGGAAGGGGGACAGGCGCACGATGAGATGGATCGTCGGACTCGGCAATCCCGGGCCAGCCTATCAGTCGACCCGGCACAATGTCGGCTTCATGGTCATCGACGAGCTCGCGCGCCGGTGGAATATCAGCGTCACGCAGAGCAAGTTCAAGGCGCTTGTCGGGGAAGGCCATGTCAAGGGCGAGAAGGTGCATCTGCTGAAGCCGATGACCTACATGAATCTGTCCGGGGAATCACTCCGGGCGTTTCTCGATTTCTACAAGGCGGACATCGCCGATCTGATCGTCGTCTACGACGATCTGGATACGCCGCTCGGCAAAATCCGGCTCCGCTATCAGGGCAGTTCGGGCGGCCACAACGGCGTGAGGTCGATCATCCAGCATCTCGGCACGCAGCAGTTCAACCGGATCCGGATGGGCATCTCCCGCCCGGCTCCCGGACGCGAGATTGTCGATTACGTGCTCTCGCCGTTCGACAAGGCGGAAGCGGAGCAGCTGAAGACGATGATCGCAGCCGCTTGCGATGCGGTAGAATATGCGCTCGAACACCCTTTTGAGAAGGCGATGGCGAAATTCAACGGATAGCAGCCGATAGTTCTCCCGAAAACCGGGCATAATGGTGACATACCGGTTCTTCAGGAGGCATACGATGGCTGTGAACTACGTCTGCCGGCACTGCCGGACGCCGCTCGGATCGCTCGACCGGGACGATCTGAGCGAGGCGGCGCTGGGCTTTCATTTCTTGACCCCCGAAGAACGGGGCGATATAATAGCGTATGACGCGGCGGGCAATGTAACCGTCAGAGTGATCTGCGATTACTGCCGCGAAGCGCTGGAGGCGAATCCGGAGCTGCTGCTGATCGAGAGCCCGCTGCAATAGCGGGGGCGCGTTCCCCGAATCGAGCTTAAGCAGGAGGGCGGACGATCGCCGGCGCTGCCGGACAGCGGTTGTCCTCCCTTGAGACAGCCTCGGCGAAATGCGCCGAGGCTCTTTTCCTGTTGGACGAACCCGGAATTTGTAAGCGTACCCGGTTCATATGGAAAGCAGGTGCCACAAGTTGGAAAGACTGATCGAGGCTTTCGCTGCCGATCCCGATGTCCGGTTGGTAATGGACGGCATCGGCAGCGGCATGCGCGAACAGATGATATCCGGCCTGGCGGGCTCGTCCCGGCAGGTTATGCTTGCTGCGATCCGGCGCGGGCTGAAGCGCCCGATGCTGATCGTCACGCACAATATGTTTGCCGCCCAGAAGGCCGCGGAAGATCTGCAGGAATGTCTGTCCGGGGACGAGGTGCTGCTCTACCCGGCGAACGAGCTTGTCGCCGCGGAAGCGGCCATCTCGAGTCCGGAGACGATGGCGCAGCGGATGGACGTGCTCATCCGGCTGACCCAGGGATTCCGCGGCATTGTTGTCGTGCCGTACAGCGGCCTGCGGCGCTTCCAGCCGGCCCGCGCCTATCTGGCGGAGGCGCGCATTCCGCTTGCGGTCGGCGAGAAGCTGCCGATGGAGGCGTTCCTGCGCCGCATGGTCGAGCTCGGCTACGAGCGGACGGACCGCGTCGAGCGCAAGGGCGAAATGAGCGTCCGCGGCGGCATCGTCGACTTCTACCCGCTGACGAGCGAGACGGCCATCCGTGTCGAATGGTTCGATGACGAGATCGATTCGATCCGCACGTTCGATCCGTCCGACCAGCGGTCGATCGACAAGATGCAGTCGTTCGTCGTCACGCCCTGCCGGGAAATCGTCGCGGACGAGCAGCGCATGAAGAATGCGGCGCAGCATGCGTTCGAGCTGCTCGAGGCGCAGCTTCAGAAGATGACCGACAGGCAGGCGAAGTCGCGGCTTGAGGAAGCGATCGGCGAGGAGATCGAGAAGCTGCGGCAGCACGTCTATTTTCCCGAGATTTACAAATATATCGCCCTGCTCTTCCCGGAGCGGGAGACGCTTCATGATTACATGCCGCAGGACACGATTCTCGTGCTCGACGAGCCGACGCGGCTGATCGAGACGTCGAAGCAGCTGGAGCGGGACGAGGCGGAATGGACGACGGCGCTCCTGTCGAACGGCAAGACGCTGCCGGGCTTCGTCACCGGCCTGGAGGCGGAAGCCTCGCTGTTCAGGCAGCCGTTCCAGACGCTCTATCTGCAGCTGTTCCTGCGGCAGGTGCCGCATACGCAGCCGCAGAACATCGTCAACATCGTCACCCGTGCGATGCAGAATTTCCACGGCCAGATGAACGTGCTGAAGGCGGAGACGGAACGCTGGCGCAAGGCGGGCTCGACGATCATGATGCTCGCGGGCAGCGCCGAGCGGATGGCGCGGATGGAGCGGGTGCTGCGCGACTACGGCATCGAGCCGCCGATGCTCATCCAGGGGAACCTGCAGAGCGGGTTCGAGCTGCCTTCCGTGCGGCTGGTCGTCATCACCGAAGGCGAGATGTTCTCGCAGAAGCAGCGGAAGGCGCGGCGGGTCGAGCGGAAGATCGACAATGCCGAGCGGATCAAGAGCTACACCGAGCTGAAAGTCGGCGACTACGTCGTTCACCAGAACCACGGCATCGGCAAATATATCGGCATCGGCACGCTCGAGATCGGCGGCGTGCACAAGGACTACCTTCACATTCTGTATGCGGGCGGCGACAAGCTGTCCGTGCCGATCGACCAGATCGACCTGATCCAGAAATATGTCGGCAGCGAGGACAAGGAGCCGAAGATTTACAAGCTCGGCGGCAACGAATGGAACCGGGTGAAGAACAAGGTCCGTTCGTCCGTCAAGGACATTGCGGAAGATCTGGTGCGGCTGTATGCCGAGCGCCAGTCGACGCCGGGGCATGCGTTCCAGAAGGATACGCCGTACCAGCAGGAGTTCGAGGCGATGTTCCCTTACGAGGAGACGCCCGACCAATTGCGCGCCATCGAGGAGATCAAGCGCGACATGGAATCGCCGCGGCCGATGGACCGGCTGCTCTGCGGCGATGTCGGCTACGGCAAGACGGAGGTGGCGATCCGCGCCGCGTTCAAGGCCGCCATCGAAGGCAAGCAGGTGGCGGTGCTCGTGCCGACGACGATTCTTGCCCAGCAGCATTACGAGACGTTCCGCGAGCGGTTCGCGGGCTATCCGTTCAACGTGCAGGTGCTCAGCCGTTTCCGCTCGCGCAAGGATCAGACGGAGACGATCAAGGGTCTCAAGGCCGGAACGGTCGACATCGTCATCGGCACGCACCGGCTGCTCTCGAAGGACGTCGTTTTCAAGGATCTCGGGCTTCTGATTGTCGACGAGGAGCAGCGCTTCGGTGTCACCCACAAGGAGAAACTGAAACGGCTGAAGACGAACGTCGACGTGCTGACGCTCACCGCGACGCCGATTCCGCGGACGCTCCACATGTCGATGCTCGGCGTCCGCGATCTGTCGCTGATCGAGACGCCGCCCGAGAACCGTTTTCCCGTGCAGACCTATGTCGTCGAATACAGCCCGTCGCTCGTGCGGGAAGCGATCGAGCGCGAACTTGCGCGGGGCGGGCAGGTTTACTACCTGTACAATCGCGTGCAGGGCATCTACCAGATGGCCGAGCAGATCTCGGCGCTCGTACCGGACGCCCGCGTCGCCGTCGGCCACGGCCAGATGTCCGAACAGGAACTCGAGAAGACGATCCTCGATTTCCTCGACGGCGAGTTCGACGTGCTCGTGAGCACCAGCATCATCGAGACGGGCGTCGACATTCCGAACGTGAACACGCTCATCGTCCATGACGCCGACAAGATGGGGCTGTCGCAGCTCTATCAGCTGCGCGGACGGGTCGGCCGCTCGAACCGGATCGCCTATGCCTATTTCACCTACCGGCGCGACAAGGTGCTGAACGAGGCGGCCGAGAAACGGCTGCAATCGATCCGCGAGTTCACCGAGCTCGGCTCCGGGTTCAAGATCGCGATGCGGGACCTCGCGATCCGCGGCGCCGGCAACCTGCTCGGCGCGGAACAGCACGGCTTCATCGCCTCCGTCGGGTTCGACATGTATTCGCAGATGCTCGCGGAAGAAATCGCGAAGCGCAAGGCATCGCTGCTCGGACAGCCGGAGCCGGAGGTCCGGGAAGTGAATACGGCGATCGACCTTGCCATGGATGCGTATCTGCCGTCGGACTACATTTACGACAGCATGCAGAAGATCGAGATCTACAGGAAAGTCGCGGTCATCCGGGAGCCGGAGGAGACCGACGACTTGCGCGAAGAACTGGTCGACCGGTTCGGCGACCTGCCGGAAGCGGTCGAGAATCTGCTCGCGGTCGCCCGGCTGAAAGCGTACGGGCGCAGATGCGGCATTGAACAGATCACGCAGCGCGGTGACGATTTTATCCTGAAATTCGCACCGGCCGAAGCGGAGCGCATGGACAAGAAGCAGATCGACAGACTCTGCTTCAAGTTCGAGAACCGGTTCAGCCGGCAGACGGTGCAGCAAGGGTCGCAGCCGACCCTCCTGATGCGCGGCCAGGGACTTGCGGACGGCGCCAAATTGGCGATGTTGGAGCAATTTCTGATACAATATGAAGAAGCGCTCAAACCGAAAGGAGAACTACAAGATGTGGCTCAATAGACGGAACGCGATCAGGCGTCTTGCCGCGCTTGCCCTGACTTGCGCGCTCGCGGGAACGCTGGCCGCCTGCGGCGGCAAGGATGACGGCGGCGTGCCCGGCGAGGGCAAGGGCGATCCGGTCGCGACCTACCAGGGCAAGACCGTAACGGATACCGAATTCAACAAGTATCTCTCGCTGCTCGAACTGACGTCGCCGATGGAGGCGATGTATATCGAGTACATTCCGGGATACAAAGAGCAGGTTCTCGAGCGGTACATCATCTACAAGGAATACGCCGCCAAGGCGACCTCCGACGATGTGAAGCAGGCCGAAGAGTCCGCCGCTACGTTCCGGGGACAGCTTGACGAGGTGCTCAAGGACGAGGCGCAGAAGGAAAGCATTAAACAAATTCTAGACAAGTCGGGCCTGACGAGCAAGGAAGCGGAACGGCTGCTGAAGATGCTCATTTCGGGCGAATTGGCCATCGACAAGAAATTTCAGGAGATCAAGAATGCCGTAACGGAAGACGAGATCCGGGCGGAATTCGACAAGGCTCCGTCCGACTACAACATCGTCACCGTGCGCCACATTCTGGTCGCGACCACCGATTCGGCGACGGGCGAAGAGAAGCGGACGGAGGAAGAAGCGCTCGCGCGCGCGAAGGAAGCGCGGGCGAAGCTGATCGCGGGCGGCAGCTGGGATGAGCTGGCGAAGGAATATTCCGACGATCCGGGTTCGAAGGACAACGGCGGACTGTACGCGGACGCGAAGGCGGGCGACTGGGTCGAAGAGTTCAAGCAGGCGGCCAACACCCAGCCGATCGGCGTCATCGGCGAGCCGGTGCTCACGAGCTACGGATACCATGTCATCAAGGTCGAGAAGCGTGAAGAAATGACGTTCGACAAGCTGCCCCAGGACAAGAAGGACGCGATCCGCGAGTCGCTTGCGGCTCCGAAGTTGAATGAAGAGATGGAGAAGGAACTCGAAGCACTCGGGATCGAGATCAGCCTGCCGCAGGAAGAGACGCCGGCCGAAGACGGAAGCGGCGAAGAGCCGCAAGGCGAAGCGGGCGGCGATGGCGAAGCCCCGCAAGATGATGCAGGCGGCGAAAACGGCGGCGACGCCGGGGGCGAAACGGCGCAGTAAGGCGCGCAAAGCGGACAAGCAGACCATGAAAATAACAAAAAGGTATCGTCAGGGCTCCGTGAAGTGCGGAGTCCGTTTTTTTTACGCAGCTTGCCCAGTGATCTTTTTTACTTTTTTCGCCCGGATTTTGGTGTAAGATGGATGCTGACCTTTTGCGGAGCCGGTGCGGTTCGGCCTGGAGGAACGGGAAATGAACGAAACAGGGGAGGTATTGATGATGAACGTGTTGGAAGCCATCGAAACGCGGCGGGAAATCACGTCGTTCGGGCAGAGATAAGCGGGGAGATCCCGATGAATCTGCAGCATTTGAAATACATCGTCGAGGTGGCCAAGGCGGGCTCCATCTCGCTGGCCGCCGAAAACCTGTTCATGAACCAGCCGAACCTGAGCAAGGCGATCCGGGAAGTCGAAGCGGAAGTCGGCACGGATATTTTCCGGCGGACGCCGCGGGGCATCGTGCCGACGGAGCAGGGGGAAGCCGTCATCGAATACGCCCGGCGGATCATCCGGGAAGTCGAGGAAATGAAATCTTTCTGCCGCGAGGACCGGCGCAACAAGATTTCCTTCAGCCTGCGCGCGCCGCGGTCGGGCTACATTTCCCAGGCGTTCGCGCGGTTTGTCGTCCGCCTCGACAAGACGAAGGAGCTGGACATTCAGTTCCGCGAATCGAGTTCCCTCAACACGATCAAGCGGGTGGAGGAAGGCGACTACAACCTGGGCATCGTCCGCTGCCTGAAAAGCCAGGAACGCTATCTCCAGCAACTGCTCGGCCGCCGGCTGAAGCGTGAATTGGTGTGGGAGTTCGAGGGCCGCGTGCTGATATCGCGCACCAATCCGCTGGCGTCGAAGGATACGGTCACCGCGGGGGAACTGGAAGCCGGCACGGAAATTTTGTACGGCGACCTGAGGGCGGCTTCCCTTGCCCGGGAAGACCGCCGGCCGGAGGAAGAGCGGATCGTGATCAGCAAGCGGCGGGTGTTTGTCTCCGAGCGGGGTAGCCAGATCGAATTGCTGCACCAGGACCCGTCCAGCTACATGTGGTTTTCGCCCATGCCGGACGATCTGCTGAGAAGGTACGGGCTCGTGCAGATCCGCTGCAAAGCGTCTTCCCCCGTCTTCCGCGATGTGCTCATTTACCGGGAGGACCGGAAACTGTCGGAAGCCGATCGCCTCTTTCTTGAGGAGCTGTATCGGGTGCGGGACGATCTCGACCGCCGCATGCGGGACGGGACGCGAACGCCGGGTTGAGGCGGCTCCGGTCCACGACGCCGCCCATGGCGGCTTCGACGGAACCGGAGACGCCCCGTTCCGCTGCGGCTGCGCGGTCACTCACCTCCTTCCCGGCGGACGATTCCGGCGCAGGCGTCTTTTGCCGGTCTGCCGGCGGCCGCGCGTTCGGCCGCGCCGGCCGCATGCCCCCCGGCTGCCCGGTTTGCCGCACCTTCATGCGTGCCGTAGTAGGCGTTCAGGTACAGCTGTTTCAGTTCGGCGAAGAGGGGGTAGCGCGGGTTCGTGCCCGTGCATTGGTCGTCGAAGGCCTGCTCGGCCAGGTCGTCCAGCTTTTCCAGGAATTCTTCCTCGTCGATGCCGTAGTCGCGGATCGTTTTCTTGATGCCGAGTTTTTCCTTCAGCTCCTCGATTTTGCGGATCAGGCTTTCCAGCTTCTCTTCGTCGGTGGCGCCCGGCAGGTTCAAAAATTCCGCGATTTCGGCGTAGCGCCTGAGCGTGCGCGGATGGTCGTATTGCGGGAACGTCCCCATCTTGGTTGGCGCCTCGGCGGCGTTGTAGCGCATCACTTCGGTGATGAGGAGCGCGTTCGCAATGCCGTGGGGCAGACGGAACGCCGCGCCGAGCTTGTGGGCCAGCGAATGGCAGATGCCGAGGAAGGCGTTGGCGAACGCCATGCCGGCGATGGTGGCGGCGTCGGCCATTTTCTCCCGGGCGGCCGGATCGCCGGCGCCCTTCTCGTACGCGCGGGGCAGGTAGTCGAAGATCAGCTTGATCGCCCTGAGCGCCAGGCCGTCGGTGTAGTCGGTCGCCATCATGGAGACGTACGCTTCCAGCGAGTGGGTGAGGGCGTCGATGCCGGAAGCGGTTGTCAGGCCTTTCGGCATGTGCATCATCAGATCCGCGTCGACGATGGCCATGTGGGGCATCAGCTCGTAGTCCGCCAGCGGATATTTGATGCCCGTCTTCTCGTCGGTGATGACGGCAAACGGCGTCACTTCCGAACCGGTGCCCGCCGTCGTCGGAACGGCGACGAATGCGGCTTTCCGGCCCATCAGCGGAAACCGGTACACCCGCTTGCGGATGTCCATGAACCGCATCGCCATGTCCATGAAGTCGGCGTCCGGATGCTCGTACAGCACCCACATGATTTTCGCCGCGTCCATCGGCGAACCGCCGCCGACGGCGATGATGACGTCCGGTTCGAAGGCGGCCATTTGTCTTGCGCCTTCCTGCGCGCAGGCCAGTGTCGGGTCGGGCTCGACCTCGAAGAAGGTGGCGTGGGCGATGCCGAGTTCATCCAGTTTGTCGGTGACCGGTTTCGTCAGACCGTTTTTGTAAAGGAAATGGTCGGTGACGATGAACGCCCGCTTTTTCCCCATGACGGTCTTCAGTTCGTCAAGGGCGACGGGAAGACATCCCCGTTTGATGTACACTTTCTGCGGCGCCCGGAACCAGAGCATGTTTTCTCTCCTTTCGGCGACGGTTTTGATGTTGAGCAGATGCTTGACCCCGACGTTCTCGCTGACGGAGTTGCCGCCCCAGGAACCGCAGCCGAGGGTGAGGGAGGGCGCCAGCCTGAAGTTGTACAGGTCTCCGATGCCGCCTTGGGACGACGGCGTGTTGACCAGGATGCGGTACGTCTTCATGCGGGCGGTGAAGGCGTCCAGTTTGTCCCGCGCGCCGACCGGGTCGAGATAGATCGCCGCGGTGTGGCCCATGCCGCCGTCGGCGACAAGCCGCTCCGCTTTGTCCAGGGCGTCGGCGAAATCCTTCGCGCGGTACATGGCGAGGACGGGCGACAGTTTCTCTCGGGCGAACTCCTCGGACGGATCGGTGCGCTCCACTTCGCCGATCAGGATTTTGGCCGCTTCCGGCGCCTTCACGCCGGCTATTTCGGCGATCCGGTGCGCCGGCTGTCCGACGATTCCGGCGTTGAGGACGCCGTTGATGAAGAGTGTTTTGCGCACCTTCTCCGTTTCGTCCGGATCCAGGAAGCAGCAGCCGCGGTCGGCAAATTCTTTTTTCACCCTGTCATAAATGCCGTCCAGCACGATGACCGCCTGCTCCGAAGCGCAAATCATGCCGTTGTCGAACGTTTTGGAATGGATGATGGAGTTCACGGCGAGCCTGATGTCGGCGCTGTCGTCGATGACGGCCGGCGTGTTGCCCGCGCCGACGCCGACGGCGGGCTTGCCGCTGGAATAGGCCGCCTTCACCATGCCCGGGCCGCCGGTGGCAAGGATGAGATCCGCTTCCTTCATGAGCAGGTTGGTCAGTTCCAGCGAAGGGGCGTCGATCCAGTCGATGATGCCTTCCGGGGCGCCCGCTTCCACCGCCGCGTCCAGCACGATTTTCGCGGCCGCGATGGTGCAGTTTTTCGCCCGGGGGTGCGGGCTGACGAGGATGCCGTTGCGCGTCTTCAGCGCCAACAGGCATTTGAAGATGGCCGTCGACGTCGGGTTGGTCGTCGGGATGACCGCGGCGACGATGCCGACGGGTTCGGCGATCTTTTTGATGCCGTAGGCGGGATCTTCCTCCAGGACGCCGCACGTTTTCACGTCGCGGTAGGCGTTGTAGATGTATTCGGAAGCGTAATGGTTCTTGATGACTTTGTCTTCGACGACGCCCATTCCCGTCTCATCCGCGGCCATTTTCGCCAGCGGGATGCGCGCCTTGTTGGCCGCGGTGGCGGCGGCGAGGAAGATGTGGTCCACCTGCTCCTGCGTGTAGGAGGCAAAAAGGGCCTGCGCCTTTCTCAGCCGGCCAAGCGCCCGTTCCAGCTTTTCCGCGCTGTCGACGGGTTCCCGGTGCAAAACGGTTTCCGCCATGGTTCTCTCCTCCTTTTTTTCAGGGGAATTTTTTTGCGGAGTAACTTTGTGAAAATTGTAACATACTTTGCCGAACCCGCAGTAGATGCAAAAAAGGCATATCGATATATGCGGATCGACATGCCTGACGAATAATTCGAACTATTCGTTCATTTTATGTGAGTTCATGATCTGGCTGCCGCGGGTGTCTGAAGCGCGTGGGAGGGGGAGCCATGCACCGACCGCGCCCATTCGATATATGCTGTAGCAGACCAGGCGACACAGGGAAAGGAGCGCGGACCATGAAGCAGCAGACGCCGGCGGAACAATGGGATGCCTTTGAGAAAGCGATGCTGGAGGCGTTCCCGTTTCTGCCCAAAGACTTCACCCGCGCCGGCATCGTCGACTCCTCCTGGCTTTCGGACGTCGTGCAGAACTCGATCAACCGGTTTATTGATCAGGAGATGAAGTCGAAGTTTCCGAATTCCGTTTTCGGCAGCGCGCTGAACTACGATACGTTCGAGACGCATCGCAGCGTCATCGTGCGCCTGCGGCTGCCGGAGGATCTCAATCCCCGCGAGCTGGAGATGTCGATCAGCTGCCACAAGGTGCGGATCAAGCTGCCGTCCGGGGTGAAGCAGGAAATTCCGCTGCCGAAAGCCGTAAGCCCGAGGAAGGCCCGGACGACGTTCAAGGGCGGCATTCTGGAGCTTCGCCTGCCCAAGACCAGGGAGCCGTTCTATCCGCTCTATGTGGGCGGGTAAAGACGGCGCGCAGAAGGAAAAGCGGCCGGCCGGGATTGAAGCCCGGCCGGCCGCTTGCGTCTCCGCTCCCTCTGAACTAGTAGAGGAAAGGCCGGGAGACGATGACCAGCAGAATGAACAGGACCAGAATGACGCCGGCCGACGTGTACCAGAAACCCGTTTTGCCCGCGTAGCTCATCGGATGACCTCCTTCCTGATGAACTGCACTACTAACGTATGCGGTCTGTGGCCTGATGTATTGTGCGGATGTCCCGGTAACAACTGTTCCGCGTCATCTTTCATACCCGACGATCAACTCGCCGCCGAACGGCTCCAGGATGGAGCGGCAGACGGCGATCAGCGGCGCGGGATCGTCGTGCGCGTTCAGCGCTTCCAGGGCGCTGCTCAGCTTCGCGGCATACTCGGGCGAGAATTCGCGCAGACACCGGTACAGATGCTTGCCTTCGCCGATCCACCGGCGCCCCGTCCGGAGCAGAAATTCGGCGGCGAGCAGCACGAGGCGGCTCGCGATGAACCGCCGCTCGTCCCGGCAGCGGGACCGCAGCAGGTCGGCCGCCGTTTCCGAGAGGCGGTTCCGCGCGTCGTCGATCTCATCGGGAGACCAGGGCAACGGCCCGAACGTGAGATCGGCGCGCGCTTCCTCCACGATCTGCAGCCCCCGCTCGGTGCGGCGGATCACCGTCCCTTCGGCGATCATGCGCTGCAGGGACGGATTGGCTTCCTGCATGCCCGCGTCGAAGATTTCCCGGTAGTCCGAATCGGTCAGAATGAAGCAGTCGACGATCCAGCCGCGGAAGCGGACGACTCTGCGGAACAGTTCGCTTTCTCCTCGCTCCACGACGACGATGTCGAGGTCGGAATCCGGGCCGTGCGTCCGGCGCGCCGCGCTCCCGCCGAGAACGGCAAGCAGGCAGCCGGGATGCGCGGCGGCAACATACTGTGCAGCGGCTTCAAACGGAGACGGGCGCATGGTTGATCTCCTCCCGGGGCTTACCACTTGGTGAAAAACGGATGAAGCAGCCAGCTCATGTCGTCCAGATGGTTCTTGTACAGCACCTTGTTCTCCGTGTAGGGCGAATGGATGAGCCCGGCTTTCTTGAAGGTCGTCTCCGAGCCGCATTTCGAGCAGAACGCGTCCCGGGGGCCGCAGATATGTCCGCACGGATCGTTCAGCAGATCACCCGGGTCGGTGCAGCGGTTCACGACCGGCGCGCCGCACCTGGTGCAATAATGGCTTCCCTCCTCGAAAACGGCCCCGCACCGGAGGCAGGTTTTGTTATCCGCCATCCGTCCCGGCCCCGCTTTCGTTCGTCAGGTTCTCCAGCGAGACGGCCTCTCCGCCGTTCACGATCTTATCCAGCGACTTGGAATCGGTAAGCGCCGTAAGGCCGACGTGCAGCGTTCCGGACAGCTCGCTGACGACCAGTTCCTGCACTTTGTAATTGATCGCTTCGATGCGGATCGGCCTCACCTGGCCGGCCTCCGTCTTCAGCGCACGGAGCTCGTCCTCGGCCTGCCGGAGCCGGTCCTCCAGCTCCCGAAGCTGGTTCTCCAGAAGACGCACGCACGCTTCCAGCGTTCGAATTTGATCCTCTGAAGTCGTGTTCATGGCGCATTGTCGCTCCTTTGCATCGGTTCATGCTGCGGCCCGCCGGGTTCGGCGGTTCCTTCCGCGCCGGTGCCGCCGCCCGCGTCCTCCGGACCGGGCTGCACCGTAACCGTCGAACGGTTGTTGCACAGAATCGTCTTCCCCACATTGAAGGAGCCGACGTTCGTGATGACGTTGATCTTGATGATGCCGATATTGATTTGCATGCCGCGCACCGCCCGTCAAGTGTTGACCTGGTCCTGCAGATCGGGATCGGTTACATTGCTCAGAATGCGGTTCAAGCTCAGGCTGCCGTCTCCGATCAGCACGGTGCTGCCGTTGAATTTCTGGTCGACGGTCATTCCTCTGTGCAGCGTGTTGCCGAAATTGATCGAACCGTTGTGGGACACGCTGGTGATTTTCAGATTGAAAATGTTGTTAACGGTGGGCATTTATCACCCCTCCAGTCATTTCATCATATGGCCCGGAGGCGCGAACGTTACCGCTCTTTCCTGTTGCCGGCTTGAGACGCGGTCTCGGACGGACACCCCTTTTAACATTACATTATTGAGTAATATAATCTAACATAAAGATTGATTAAAAGTGGTTATGGCGATAATATGTTATATATATTGACATGGAAAAATGGTGTAACTATAATTGGATTTACGAACGTTAACCAGATGAAGAGAAACAACGTTCGGAAATATGACATATCAGGGAGTGGGAAGATGAGAAATCGGAAGAGGATCTGGCTTTCGACGATGATGCTGGTGCTTGCCTTCACGCTGGTGCTGGCAGGCTGCGGCGGAGGCGGCGGAAACGCGGGATCCGGAGGAAGCTCGGCGTCCGGTTCCGGCGGCGGTTCTTCGAACGAATCGGCCGAGGGCGGGGAATCCTCCGGCGAGAGCGGAGACGCCGACGCGGGCGAGATCAAGGTCGGCATCCTGCATTCGCTCAGCGGCACGATGGCGATCAGCGAAGTGTCCGTCAAGGACGCGGAACTGCTCGCGATCGAAGAGATCAACGCGAAGGGCGGCGTTCTCGGCAAGAAGATCGTGCCGATCATTGAAGACGGCGCGTCCGACTGGCCGACGTTCGCCGAGAAAGCGCGCAAGCTGATCTCGGAAGACAAGGTCGCGACGGTGTTCGGCGGCTGGACTTCGGCAAGCCGCAAGGCGATGCTGCCGGTATTCGAAGAGCTGAACGGTCTGCTCTGGTACCCCGTGCAATACGAGGGACTGGAAGCTTCGCCGAACATCTTCTACACCGGCGCGACGACGAACCAGCAAATCGTGCCGTCGGTCACGTGGCTGCTGGAGAACCGCGGCAAGAAGTTCTTCCTGCTCGGCTCCGATTACGTATTCCCGCGCACGGCGAACAAGATCATCAAGGCGCAGCTTAAGGCCGAAGGCGGCGAAGTCGTCGGCGAAGAATACACGCCGCTCGGCCATACCGACTACAGCACGATCATCAGCAAAATCAAACAGGCGAACCCCGACGTCGTCTACAACACGCTGAACGGCGACAGCAACGTGGCGTTCTTCAAGCAGCTGAAGGATGCCGGCATCACGGCGCAGGATCTGACGACGCTGTCCGTATCGATCGCCGAGGAAGAGATCCGCGGCATCGGCGCCGACGTGCTGGAAGGCCATCTGGCGGCATGGAACTACTATCAGACGACGGACACGCCGGAAAACAAGGCATTCGTCGAAGCTTACAAGGCGAAGTACGGTCAAGACCGCGTCACCGCCGACCCGATCGAAGCGGGCTACATCGCGGTGTACCTGTGGGCTGCCGCCGTCGAGAAGGCCGGCACGACGGACGTCGACGCCGTCCGGGAAGCGGCGAAGGGCATCGAGTGGAGCGCGCCGGAAGGCAAAGTGACGATCGACGGCGACAACCAGCACATCTACAAGACGGTCCGCATCGGCGAAGTGCAGGCGGACGGCATGTTCAAGGAACTGTGGGCGACGGACGGACCCGTGAAACCCGATCCGTACCTGACCGGATACGAATGGGCGGCCGGTCTGGCCGAAGAATGATCGCGGGCTGCAGCCCGGAAGGGGGCGTCCGGTTTTCCCGGACGCTTCCTTTTCCCGACAGCCGGATTCCTGACAGCCGGAGGGGATAACCATGGAAGTGATGCTGCTTCAATTGTTTAACGGCATCAGCGTCAGCTCGATCCTGCTGCTCATCGCGCTCGGACTTGCGGTCACCTTCGGACTGATGAACGTCATCAACATGGCGCATGGCGAGATGATCATGATCGGCGCGTACGCGGCGTTTGTCACGCAGAACATCTTCCGTGCGGCGCTGCCCGGCGAGATGTTCGACTGGTACTTCGCGCTGGCCATCCCGGTCAGCTTTCTTGTTTGCTTCCTGTTCGGACTGCTCCTGGAGTCGTCGCTGATCCGCTTTCTCTACGGCCGCCCGCTGGACAGCCTGCTGGCGACCTGGGGAGTGGGTCTCGCGCTGCAGCAAGTTGCCCGCTCGATCTTCGGCGCGCCGAACGTTGCGGTGACGAGTCCAGGCTGGCTGAACGGCGGATGGACGATAATGGAAGGCGTCGTGCTGCCGTACAAGCGGCTGTTCATCGTCGCGCTGGTCGCCGTCGTGCTGCTCCTCATGTACGTTTACATCTACCGCACGGCGGAAGGACGGCGGATGCGGGCGGTCATGCAGAACCGCGACATGGCGGCCTGCCTCGGCATATCGACCCGGCGCGTCGACGCGCTCACCTTCGCGGTCGGTTCCGGCATCGCCGGCATCGCCGGATGCGCGCTCACGCTGATCGGCCCGATCGGTCCGTCGATCGGCACCTATTATATCGTCGACGCGTTCATGGTCGTCGTACTCGGCGGCGTCGGCAAGCTGATCGGCACCGTGCTCGGCGCGCTCGGCATCGGCATGGCGAACACGCTGTTCGAATTCTGGACGACCGCATCGCTCGGCAAGGTGCTCGTCTTCCTGGCCGTCGTGCTGTTCCTGCAATGGAAACCCCGGGGGATCATCGCCGTGCGGACGCGTTCGCTCGATTCCTGATGCGGGCACAAAACCGGAAACGAGAGGTGAAGCGTCATGCCTTTTGCCTATTGGACGCCCCGGCGCATCTGGCTGCTCGTCGGATACGCGGCGGCAGTGTCCGCGCTGCTGTGCGCGCCGCTGGTTCTGAATGACTTCCGCCTGAACCTGCTGGCGAAGTTCCTCGCGCTCGCCATTGCGGCGCTCGGCCTCGACCTGATCTGGGGATATACCGGCATCCTCAGCCTCGGTCACGGCGTCTTCTTCGGTCTCGGCGCCTACGCGATGGCGATGCATCTGAAGCTTGCGGCTTCCGGCGGCAAGCTGCCGGATTTCATGAGCTGGAGTGGGCTGACGAAGCTGCCGTGGTTCTGGCGGCCGTTCGAATCTCCGGCCTTCGCGATTCTGGCCGGGGTGCTGCTGCCGGTCGCGCTGGCCCTGCTGCTCGGCTGGTTCACGTTCCGCAACCGGATCAAGGGCGTCTATTTCACGATTCTGACGCAGGCGCTGGTGATCATCACGACGACGCTGTTCGTCGGCCAGCAGGCATACACGGGCGGGACGAACGGCATCACCGGGTACAGCAGGCTGTTCGGATTCAAACTCGCCGATCCGCAGACGAAGGTGTGGCTGTACCTGCTGACGGCCGTCGTACTCTTTGCCGCATTCGCCCTCTGCCGGTATCTGACGGGGAGCCGGTTCGGGTGCGTGCTGCGCGCGATCCGGGACGGGGAGAACCGGGCGCGGTTCATCGGCTACAACCCGGCTCTGTACCAGATGACCGCGTTCTGCGTTTCTGCCGGATTGGCGGGCCTGGCGGGCATGCTGTTCGTGCTGCATGTCGGCATCATTTCCCCGTCGATGATGGGCATTGTGCCGTCCATCGAGATGGTGCTGTGGGTGGCGATCGGCGGCCGCGGCACGCTTATCGGCGCGGTGCTCGGCGCCGTCCTGATGAACGGAGCGAAGAGCGTGCTCAGCGAATCGTATCCCGAATTGTGGACGCTGCTGATCGGGCTGCTGTTCGTCGCGGTTGTCGTATTCATGCCGCGCGGGCTGGCCGGCATTGCCGGTTTGCCGGCGGCGCTGCGAAGAAGGAGGGAGAGAAGCGATGAGAGCGATGGAATTGGAAGCAAGGACGGACTTGGAAATGCGGCCGGCGCAGAAGCCGGGGGCACGGAAGGCGTCCGACATTCTGCGGTGTGAGGCGGTCGTCGTCGATTTCGACGGATTCAAAGCGCTGCAGGGAATGAATTTTACGCTCCGGCAGGGTGAGTTGCGCTTCCTGATCGGGCCGAACGGCGCGGGCAAGACGACATTGCTCGATGTCATCTGCGGCAAGGTGAAGCCGGCGTCCGGCCGCGTCCTGTTCCGGGGCGAAATCGATCTGACGCGGAAGCGGGAGCACCAGATCGCGGAGCTCGGCATCGGGCGGAAATTCCAGGCGCCGTCGATCTTCCCGTCGCTCACGGTGCGCGAGCATCTCGGGATCGCGATGCGCCAGAACAGGGGCGTGTTCGCGACGCTGACGGCGAGGATGAGGTCGGAAGACGAGGACCGCATGGCGGCGCAGCTGAAGATGATCGGGCTGGAAGCGAAAGCCGGCCGCCTGGCCGGCAGTCTCTCCCACGGCGAGAAGCAGTGGCTGGAGATCGGCATGATGCTCATGCAGGAGCCGGATGTGCTGCTGCTCGACGAGCCGGCGGCGGGCATGACCGACCGGGAGACGGAGAAGACGGGCATCCTGCTGCGCGAGATTGCGCGCAGGCAGTCGGTCATCGTCGTCGAGCACGACATGGAGTTCGTGCGGAATTTCGCGAGCGCAGTCACCGTCATGCACGAAGGCCGGCTGCTGGCGGAAGGGTCCGTGGACGAGGTGCAGAACGACGAGCGCGTGATGGAAGTTTACCTCGGACGGAGGCGGGATGCCGATGCTGACCGTTCGACAGCTTGAGACGGGTTACGGCGGCACCGTCATCCTGCGCGGCGTGTCACTGGATGTGAAGCCGGGGCAGGTCGTCTGCCTGCTCGGCCGCAACGGCGTCGGCAAGACGACGCTCATGCGGGGCATCATGGGCGTGCTGAAGGCGCGCAAGGGCAGCATCCGGTTCAAGGACGAGGAGCTCGCCGGCCGCCCGCCGGGCGTCCGCGCCCGGCGCGGCATCGGCTACGTGCCGCAGGGGCGGGAAATCTTCCCCTTGCTCTCGGTGTACGACAATCTGCTGCTCGGTCTGGAGGCCGCCGGCGGACGGCTCAAGACGATTCCGGAGGAAGCGTTCGCGCGCTTCCCGGCGCTGCCCTCGCTCTACGGGCGGCGCGGAGGCGACCTGAGCGGCGGCCAGCAGCAGCAGCTCGCCTTCGCGCGGGCGCTTGCGCCGCAGCCGGATCTGCTGCTGCTCGATGAGCCGTGCGAAGGGATCCAGCCGTCGATCGTCGAGGAGATCCGCGCCGTCATCCGCGACATCAAGCGCGAAGGCCGGATGGCGATTCTGCTGGCGGAGCAGGACCTCGAGTTCGTGCGCAGCGTCGGCGACTACTTCTACATGATGGACCGGGGCATGATCGTCTGGCAGGGAGAAGCGGCGGAGCTTACCGAGGACGTCGTGCAGCGGCATTTGGCGGTATAAAAGAAGTCCGCGCAATGAGAAACTGACAGGGAGGAATGACTTACATGCATATACCGGACGGATATTTGAGCATGGAAGTGTGGACGGCAACGACGGTTGCCGGAGCGGCGGCCGCGGGCTATGCGCTGCGCAGGACCCGGACGGCGCTCGCGCAGCCGCAGGTGCCGGCGGCCGCCCTTGCCGGGGCGTTCATCTTCGCGGCGCAGATGCTGAACTTCCCGATTGCCGGCGGGACATCGGGGCATTTCCTCGGCAGCGCGCTTGCGGCCATGCTGTTCGGACCGTGGGCGGCCACCGTCATCATGTCGGCCGTGCTGATCGTCCAGGCGGTCCTGTTCCATGACGGGGGCATCACCGCGCTCGGGGCCAACATCCTGTGCACCGCAATCATCGGTTCGTTCGCCGGTTACGGCGTCTATCAGGCCGGCTTGAGGCTGCTCAAGGGCAGGCTGCAGGCCGCCGCGTCGTTCGCCGCGGCGTGGGTGTCCATCGTTGCGGCCTCCTGCGGCGTCGCGCTGCTGCTGGCTCTGTCCGGCGCCGCGCCGCTCGGCGCCGCGCTGCCGGCGATGCTCGGCTGGCATGCGCTCATCGGCATCGGCGAAGGGCTGATCACGATGGCTGCGGCAGCCTATTTGACGGAGCGCGGGACTTCCCTGGCGCGGGAAGGTGCGTTCGCATGAACGGAAGGCGCCCGGAATACAAGGTAACGGGCAGCCGGCGCAAATGGGCGGTGCTGGCCGTCCTCACGCTGGCTGCGGCGGGCCTCGCCTCCCCGTGGGCTTCGGGCCATCCCGACGGTCTGGAGCGCGTCGCCGAAGATCTCGGTTTCCTCGGGCGGGAGGCCGCCGTCCATTCGCTGTCGCCGATGCCCGGCTACGAGGTCGCCGGCATTCCGTGGGAAGCCGTCCGGACGGGGCTGGCCGGCCTCATCGGCGCCGTCGTCATGGCGGTCCTGCTGTGGACCGCGCTGCGCGCGCTGGCGGGTAAGCGTCGGTAGGCTTGAAGGTCGGATTGGCCGACAGGCGCAGCGTGCATACCACGTTACAGCGGCTCGCGAGGCCTCTCCGAAGAGGCTGTAACGTGCATACCACGTTACAGCGGCTCGCGTGGCCTCTCCGACGAAGCTGTAACGTGCATACCACGTTACAGCGGCTCGCGAGGCCCCTCCGACGAGGCTGTAACGTGCATACCACGTTACAACGGCTCGCGTGGCCCCTCCGACGAGGCTGTAACGTGCATACCACGTTACAACGGCTCGCGTGGCCCCTCTGACGAGGCTGTAACGTGCATACCACGTTACAGCGGCTCGCGTGGCCCCTCCGACGAGGCTGTAACGTGCATACCACGTTACAGCGGCTCGCGAGGCCTCTCCGACGAGGCTGTAACGTGCATACCACGTTACAGCGGCTCGCGAGGCCTCTCCGACGAGGCTGTAACGTGCATACCACGTTACAGCGGTTCGCGTGGCCCCTCTGACGAGGCTGTAACGTGCATACCACGTTACAGCGGCTCGCGAGGCCCCTCCGACGAGGCTGTAACGTGCATACCACGTTACAGCGGTTCGCGTGGCCGCGCTGCTGCAGCTCGCATGCCGCATAACAGAATCACGGGACCCGGCCCCGACCGGCCGGTCAGGCGCGCACGGCCTGGCCGGCCTTTTTCGTGCCGGAACATCCGGCGGAAATCGACGGGCGGCTGCCCCCAGCGCCGAACGATTGGCGGATTCAGGACGATTCGGGCAAGCGCATAAGGTTCTGGGAGCAGTTGAATACTATGGTCAGATCGCTTCTGGCTCATGGTGCCGCAAATGGCCGCGCGTCGGCCTGGCAGGCGGTGTAACATATGCCAGGGTCTCTCGTCCCGATTGTCTCCGCAGCCTTCTGTCGAATCCAAATCTAGAGCGAAAGTGGGGCATCCAGACATGAAAGCAACAGGTATCGTCCGCCGGATCGATGACCTCGGCCGTGTCGTGATTCCGAAGGAAATCCGCCGCACGCTGAGAATACGCGAAGGCGACCCGCTGGAGATCTTCGTCGACCGCGACGGCGAAGTCATCCTGAAGAAATATTCCCCGATCGGGGAACTTGGCGACTTCGCCAAGGAATATGCCGAATCGCTGTATGAGAGCACGGGACATATCGCTTTGATCTGCGACCGCGATACGATTATCGCCGTGGCCGGCGCCTCGAAGAAAGAATTTCTGGACAAACCGGTCGGCTCGCTGCTTGAGCAGAGCATGGAGAACCGCAAGCCCGTTCTCGAGCCGAACGGCGGCCGTTTCGAGCTGGTCAAGGACACGGAAGACCAGTTCAGCTCCCTGGCGGCCGCACCGATCATCGCCGGCGGCGACCCGATCGGAGCCGTCGTGCTTGTCAGCAAGGACGAAGGCGTGAAGATGGGACAGATGGAAGCGAAAATGGCGGAGACAGCCGCCGGTTTCCTGGCAAAACAGATGGAGCAATAAGCGACAAACTTTCCTGGACAACAAGCTTCCCCAAGCGGCAACCGGCGCAAGGGGGAGCTTTTATTGTGCGACCGGAGAGGCAATTCCGGCGCGGATGGGTTATAATGGTGATCGGCGGCCTGCGGGCCGCTTCGGAAGGAGGACTCACAGGCGCGATGTCACCGACCATCATCGTCGCCGGAATCGGTTCCGGCGGCGAAGACCATATTACGCTGGGTGTCTGGCGGCGGCTGCAGGAGACGCCGCGGCGCTATGTGCGGACCGCAAGCCATCCCGCGGTCCGGAAGCTCACCGAACACGGGCTGGCTTTCGAATCATTCGATCATTTCTACGAACAGTCGGATTCGTTCCCGGACGTGTACGAGCGGATCGCGGACGAGCTGATCCGGCTGGCGCAGGCGGACGGGCAGCCGCTTCTCTATGCGGTGCCGGGCCATCCGATGGTGGCCGAGCGGACGGTGCGGCTGCTCTCCGAGCGGTGCGGCGGCGCCGGCATAGCACTCGAGATCGTCGGCGGCGAAAGCTTCCTCGACCAGGCGTTCATCCGGCTCGGCTTCGATCCGATCGAAGGATTCCAGCTGCTCGACGCGGCGGACGTGAAGCCTTCCCTGCTCCGGCCGGAGCTGCATACCGTTATCGCCCAGGTGTACGACAAGTTCACCGCGTCCGACGTCAAGCTGTCGCTGATGGAGCGTTACCCGGACGATCACCCGGTGACGGTCGGGCACGCGCTGGGCGTTCCGGGCGAGGAGCGGATCGAGACCGTGCCGCTGCACGACCTGGACCGGCTGGAGGAATACGGCAACCTGACCCTGGTCTGGCTGCCGAAGTCCGACGATCCGATGCTGCGCAACCGGTCGTTCGACCGGCTGCATGAGATCGTTGCCATCCTCCGCAGCCCGGAAGGCTGTCCCTGGGATCGGGAGCAGACGCACCGGTCCATCCGGAAAAATTTCATCGAGGAAACCTACGAAGCGATCGAGGCGATCGACAACGACGATCCCGTCGGCATGCAGGAAGAATTCGGCGACGTGCTGCTGCAGGTGATGCTGCACAGCCAGATGGAAGCGGAGAACGGCACGTTCGACGTATACGACGTCATCCAGTCGCTGAACGAGAAGCTGCTGTTCAGGCATCCGCACGTTTTCGGCGAGACCGGCGCGGCGAACGCGCAAGAGGCGCTCGCGAGCTGGGAGCGGATGAAAGCGGAGGAGAGGCGGCGGAAAGGCCTCTCGGAGCGGTCGTCCGTGCTGGACGGCATCCCGCGCGATCTGCCCGCGCTCATGAAGGCGTACGCGCTGCAGAAGAAGGCGGCCAAAGTCGGATTCGACTGGCCGGAGATCGGCCCGGCGCTGGACAAGATCGGCGAGGAGTTGGGGGAGCTGCGCGAAGCGGTCGCGGCGGGGAAAGACAAGGAAGAGCAGGCGCTGGAGCTCGGCGATCTGCTGTTCGCGGCCGTCAACGCCGCGCGGTTCATCGGCGCCGACCCGGAGGAAGCGCTCGCCCGGACGAACGCGAAATTCAGCCGCAGATTCGCCTATATCGAGGAGCAGCTCAGGAAGAACGGCAAGACTTTCGGGGAAACGAATCTAGAGGAAATGGACCAATGGTGGGAAGAGGCGAAACGTAAGAACTAGGACTTTTCGACTTTTTCCCGCGTTTTCCCCGATAAATCGAAAAAAATCACGCGGTCCGGCAGGATTTTCCCATTCCCGGAAAGAATAGAAGATGCGGATGCTTTGCAATTCCGCCGCGGAGCGGCAACTTCTCCGTGCGGGACACTATTATGATGAAGGAAATCAGGAGGCTGTGAGTAGATGAACAAGACGGATCTGATCAACAACATTGCCGCGAAGAGCGGGCTGTCGAAGCGCGACGTCGAGACGGTGCTGAACGGTTTTCTGGGTGAAGTGACGGCAGCGCTGCAATCCGGGGACAAAGTTCAGCTGATCGGTTTCGGCACGTTCGAGACGCGTCAGCGCAACGGCCGCAAGGGCCGCAACCCGCAAACGGGCAAGACGATCGAGATTCCTGCATCGAAAGTCCCGGCGTTCAAAGCGGGCAACAAGCTGAAAGAAGCCGTAAAGTAATACATGAGGCTGGACAAATTCCTCAAAGTATCCCGGCTGATCAAACGGCGGACGGTGGCGAAGGACGTCTCCGAACAGGGGCGCGTCTGGATCAACGGCCGCGAGGCGAAGCCGAGCAGCACGGTCAAGGTTGGCGACGAATTGACGATCCAGTTCGGCCAGAAGACGGTGACGGTCCGGGTCGAGCGGCTCGCCGAGACGACCCGCAAGGACGATGCTGCCGGACTCTACACCTTGCTGCGTGAAGAATTCCGCCGGGAAGGCGAAGAGGAAGAGCAATAAGGCTTCACCGACAACGAAGGCCGTCTTCGGTGCCGCGGACCGCGGCGTCCGGGGGCGGTCTTTCCTTCTTGTCCGACCTGTTCTAAATCTTGTCCTTCTTCCATATCCATGGTGGTAAGGGAGGAGGCCAGACCATGATGATGGAACAGACGAAAGCGAAACGCCAGGAAATCAAAATGTTGAACCGCAAAGTGCTGGAGATCACGGGCATCCGGAACGTGGAGAGCTTCGACAGCGAGGAGTTCCTGCTCGATACCGAGCTCGGCTTCCTGACCGTGCGCGGTCAGAACCTGCACATGAAACATCTCAGCCTCGAGCAGGGGCTCGTCGCCATCGAAGGCGCGATCCATACGATCGCCTATCTCGACGGCGCGTCCGTCGACAAATCCAAAGGCTTCTTCGGGAAGTTGTTCAAGTGAGCCTGCAGGTCCAGTTTCTGACGCTCGCTTATGTGGCGCTGGCCGGCATCGGCATGGGTGCGGCCTTCGACGGCTACCGGGTCGCGGCCCGCGAGCTGAACGCCGGCCGGCTGTGGATTCCCGTGTTCGACCTCCTGTACTGGCTGCTGGCCACGCTGGTTGTTTTTCGCGTGCTGCTGACGGTCAACGAAGGCGAGGTGCGGCTGCCCGTCTTCCTCGGGTTTTTCATCGGGCTGGCCTTCTATTTCTGGCTGCTCAGCGGACCGGTCATCCGCCTGTACCGGCTGCTGGCCGCGGCCGTCCGCCGGCTCTGGCGGCTTGCCGTCCGCACCGCGGATGTGCTCGTCGTCCGGCCGCTGCGATGGCTGGTTCGGCTTTCAAATGGGATTTTCAGACTAGTCTCTGGAGCCTCTATGTATCTGTTCCGGTTTATGGTACAATTATTAAATCCAATACTTGGCTTGATCGCCCGGCTCGCGCGGCCCGTATGGCTCCCGATCAGGAAGACGGCGGCGAGGTGGGCGAAAGCGGCGGGACTTGCGCCGCTGACAGAAAGATTGGCTGCCATGATACGCCATTGGCGGAACAGACGATCTTAGGAGGTACGGCACGTGGCGGATGCCCGAAAGCATACTCCCTCCCGAACGGGCATGAAGCGGCGTTTGCGGCTCTGGTTTCTGATCGTCGCCTCGTTCATGGGGTGGGCGGTCTATACATCCGTTCAGCAGCTTGAGGCCCGGTTGGAGACAATCCAGACACTGAAAGCGCTGCAGGACCAGGTCGCGGCAGCCGAGCAGCGCCAGGCCGAACTCGAGTTCGAGATCGAACGGCTGGGCAACCCGGAATACATCAAGGAACTTGCCCGGAAAAACGGCCTCACCATGCCCGGAGAACAGCCGATCCAGGTGACGGAAAGCGGCGACTGAGCGCCGCTGGCCGCTGTTGTTTTGCATACGGCGTTCGGTTATAATCACGGATAGAACAGCCTTTCGCTGGAGCCCGAGTCAGCCGTGCCCCAAGCGTATGGAAGTGTTCTTCTTTGATCTAATCATTAGGGAGGCCAATCTTATTCATGGCAATTGAAGTGGGAGCCAAGTTAGAGGGCAAAGTAACGGGCATTACCAATTTCGGGGCATTCGTCGATCTGGCTGACGGTGTCACGGGGCTCGTGCACATTTCGGAAATTGCCGACCACTATGTCAAGGACGTGAACGACCACCTCAAGATCAACGACATCGTCACGGTCAAGGTCATCAACGTCGACAAGGACGGCAAGATCGGCCTGTCGATCAAGCAGGCCATCGATCGTCCGGAAGGCTATGTTCCTCCGCAACGCGGCGACCGGCAAGGACGTCCCGGCGGCGACCGCAGACCGGGTGGTCGCGGCGGGTTCAGATCGGCTCCCGGCAGAATGTCCTTCGAAGAAAAAATGTCCCGGTTCTTGAGAGACAGTGAGGAACGGATTTCCTCCCTGAAGAAGAACACGGAAGGCAAACGCGGAGGCCGCGGATCGAGACGCGGCTGAGGCAGCCGAATCGAATAATTGAGGATGCAGGCAGAACCGACGGGGTTCTGCCTTTTTTGATGCGTGCGGCCGCTGCCGCCGGCCGTCACGCCGCGGGAATCTGCAAAACCCCCTGTTTACAAGACACCAAAAAGTGTCGTATAGTAAATATGTCACCGAACGGTAGCATATACCAGGTCCAAGCGGGTGATTCTGCCATATAAGAAAATTGCTACTGGAGTGGTACCGTGAGCAAAGTTCAACAACGAGACGTCTTCGATGCGATTGCCGATCCGACGAGACGCCGATTGATCCAACTGCTCGCCGAGGCGGAGGATCTGCCGCTGCATGAGCTGGCCGCGCATTTTCAAATGGGACGGACCGGGGTTTCCAAGCATCTGGGCATCCTGAAAGAGGCCGGGCTTGTGAAAGACCGCAAGGCAGGCAGGGAAACCCGCTACAAGCTGGATGCGACGCCGCTGAAAGAGGTTCAGGACTGGGTCGCCTATTACAGCAACTATTGGAGTGCCAATATGATGCGTTTGGGCCAATTGCTCGAGGAGGAGGATGAGGAAGCATAAGTTTTTCCTTGAACATGGATTTTCAGTTTGAGACGACGGTCGAGAAGCTGTGGTCTGCCTTGACGGACTCCAGGAAACTGGCCAAGTGGATCGCGGAGAATGATTTCAAACCGGTCGTCGGGCACCGCTTTCAGTTTCGTCATCAGCCAACTGAATATTGGGACGGGATCGTGAACAGCGAAGTGCTGGCCGTGGAAGAACTGCATCGGTTATCTTTCTCATGGGTGGTCGGCGAGGAGAGGCATACGGTGACGCTGACCCTGGACGATCTGGGGAACGGCAAGGTTCATCTTCGTCTCGAACAGACGGGACTCTCGAACAAGGCCTCGCTGGCCGGCGCCAAATACGGCTGGACGGCCTGGGTCGAGAAACTGGAGCGGGTGCTCTCGGAGCAAGAAGCGGCCGGTTAAGGCAACTTGCACCGGCTGACGGAAGAGAGATGTGGACATGGGTTTTCTGCAAGACAACCTGATTCCGTTTTTAAGGCAGCGCGAGATCGTCTTCCGGGAAAGCCGCAGAGAGGCAGATGATGTTGTGAGCTTCCTGTTCGACAAGCCGGATGATCTGGCCTGGAAGGCGGGCCAATACGGGCTGCTGATGATCACGCACAAGAAAATCAAAAACGCGACGAAACCGTTCAGCGTCTCGTCCGCGCCCGCCGAGAACGTCATCCGCATCACGACGGTTGTGCGGGACAACCCGAGCGCGTTCAAGCGGGCGCTGCTGGAGCTTTCGCCCGGCATGAAGGTGACGCTGCGCGGTCCCGTGGGGCCTTTTTATCCGACAGACAAGGCTCCCGTGCTGTTCATCGCGGGCGGCATCGGGATTACGCCGATTCGCTCCATCCTGAAACAGATCGAGGCGGAGGGAAGCGGGGGTGAGCGGCAAATCCGGCTGCTTTACGTGGACAGCCATCGGCGGCATCTGTTCAAAGACGAACTGGACCGGATCGCCGACCGGTCCGCCGTCAGCATCGACTACCTGGACTCGCGCGACGGGCTGTACCGCGAGCTCGACCGGCTGGCCGACGCGTACCGCAAGGACGGCAGCATCATGATCGCGGGACCGCAATCGATGGTGAATCCGCTTGCGGCGGAGCTGACAAACCGGAAAATTCCGAAGCGGAACATCGTCAAAGACGCGTTCTTCGGCTATTGACGGAAGGAAAGATCCGCTGGCGTTCGCCACATGAAGCCAGGATCGGACGGAAGCCGCGCCGCTTTCGTCCGCGGATTTTGCCGGTCCGTCGGACCTTCAAATTTCTCGTGATGCGGGCGAATGCAGGCGCGGCGGGCATTCGCCCTTTGTCGTCCGCCCTGGCGGAGGCGCGCTGCTTGTGTCGGAAAAAAAATAGCCGCCGCCTACCGAATATGACAAACTCCTGAAGGTACCCCGCCTATAATAGGAGTCACTTCTCGCGTCCGCTGCGGGCAAGTGCGGACAAGCATATTCGGATGGGTGGTGCTGTTCAAGATGGACAAGCAGAATATTGTGCCGCTTCCCGGGACCGGCAGCCGGCACGGCGGCGGCCGGTCGAAGCTCGGGCACAGATGGCGGAAGCTATCGTCATCGGCCTCGCAGCTGTTCCTGTCCCGGCGCTGGACGATGCTGATCGCCGTGGTCGGCCTGCTGCTCGGCCGCGCCGCGATATTGGACACGCTCGCGCCGTTCGCGGCCGCCTATTTCGCCGTAATCTACTTCCTGCGCCGCGATGCGGCCTTCACCGCCGCGCTTGCGCTCATCGCCGGCAGCTGTCTGGCCGCCGCACCCCAGGCCTGGTCGACCGCGGCCGAGCTGCTCGTGTTCTACCTGCTCGTGCGCGGGATGGAGGCGTACGAGCGCGCTGAAATATCCTATGCGCCGCTGCTCGTTTTTATATCCGCCTTGCTGGTGCAATTGTTCGGCGTCGTGCTGGACAAGGCGCTGACCGGCTACCAGCTGCTTATGGTCGGGGTTGAGGCGGGCCTGGCTTTCGTGCTCACCCTCGTCTTTATCCAGGCGGTTCCCGTCCTGATGCTGACGAAGAAGCCGGCTCTGCTGCGCAATGAAGAGATCATCTGCCTGATGATTCTGCTCGCTTCGATCATGACGGGCGCGGCCGGCTGGACGGTCTATGGTCTGGAGATCACGCACATCCTGTCGCGCTACGTCCTGCTCTTGTTCGCGCTGACCGGCGGCGCCCTGCTCGGCGCGTCGGTCGGCGTGATCGCCGGGCTCATCCTCAGCCTGGCCGATTTCGGCGCCGTCCTGCAGATGAGCCTGCTCGCGTTCGCGGGGCTGCTCGCCGGCCTGCTCCGGGAAGGCGGCAAGCCGGCCGCGGCTTTCGGCATGCTGCTCGGGACGACGATCCTGTCCGTCTATGTCGGCGGAACGGAAGGCGCGCTCACTTCGTCGTGGGAATCGGCAGCCGCCGCGTTGCTGTTCCTGATGACGCCGCGCGCGCTGCTGAAGACGATCTCCCGCTATGTGCCGGGCACGGCCGAGCATGCGCGGTCGCAGCACGAATACGCCCGCCGGGTCCGCGACGTGACCGCGCAGCGGGTGACGCAATTCTCCGAAGTGTTCTGTCAGCTCGCGGAAAGTTTCGCCGAGACGGCCGATGTCGAACCGTTCGGCCGGCGGCAGCAGGAACGGGTTCACTTCGTCAACGCCGCGGCCGAGGCGGTCTGCGCGACCTGCTTCCGGCAGCAGCAATGCTGGGAGGGAAAGTTCCAGCAGACGTACCGGCTCATGAAAGAAATGACGGCGTCCGTCGAGCGCGAACGGCCGCAGCTGGGCGAGGAGCTGCCGGAGACGTGGACCAGGCACTGCGTCAAGCCGCATCAGGTGCTCGCCGTGCTGCGTCAGCAGGTTGAGCTGGTCGAACATGACCGGCTGTGGCGGAAGCGCATCCGGGAGTCGCGCCGCCTGGTGGCCGACCAGCTGTCGGGCGTCTCGCGGATCATGCAGGATCTGGCGCGGGAGATCCGCCGGGAAGGCCAGGAGATGCACCTGCAGGAAGAGCAGATCCGCGAGGCGGTGGAAGGACTCGGCCTGTCGATCCGCAGCGTCGAGATCATCAGCCTGGAGGAAGGCAACGTCGAGATCGAAATCGCCCATACGTTCCCGCGGGGGTTCGATGAATGCCGGAAAATGATCGCGCCGCTGCTGACCGACATCCTCGGCGAACCGATCGCGGTGAAATCGGAGCGCCTGCCGGAGCTCAGCGGGGAGCCGTCGATTGTGACGTTCGCATCGGCGAAGGCGTATGAAGTGGAGACCGGCGTGGCCGGAACGGCCAAGGGCGGCGGGCTGCTGTCGGGCGACAGCTACAGCACGGTGGAGCTGGCGAACGGCAAGTTCGCTGTGGCCGTGAGCGACGGCATGGGCGGCGGCGAGCGGGCGCGGCTGGAGAGCCGCTCGGCGCTGGACATGCTGCATCAGCTGCTGCAGTCGGGGATGGACGAGAAGCTGGCGATCCAGACGGTCAATTCGGTGCTGCTCCTCCGCTCGGCCGACGAAATGTTCGCGACGGTGGATGTGGCGCTCATCGACCGGTACACGGCGAAGACGACGTTCCTGAAGGTCGGCTCCACGCCGAGCTACATCAAGCGGGGCAACGACGTCATCCCGATCACCGCCGGCAATCTGCCGATCGGCATCCTGCAGGAGATCGACGTCGATCTCGTCCGCGTGCAGCTCTATCCCGGCGACACGCTGATCATGATGACCGACGGCGTGTACGACGCGCCGGGGCACGCGGTGAACAAGGAGATCTGGATGAAGCGCATCATTCAGGAGCTGAAGGCGGAAGATCCGCAGCAGATGGCGGAAGAGCTGCTCGACACGGTGCTGCGCAGCAGCCCGGACGAAATCCGCGACGACATGACGATCGTCGTCGCCAAGGTGCGGAGGTTCCAGCCGGAATGGGCGACGTTCCGCTGGCCGGGGCTGACAAAGCTGGAGCGTCCGAGGACGGTAAGCTGAAAAAGTCTGAAACATTTTCGCGTCATGCAAATCTCTCGCCGAAGTTTACCTCTCTTCCATATCGGGCATGCTGTTAACAGAATCGATAGATTCGAGATTCGAAGGAGGGGCTTCGGCCATGAGACAATTGTTGCTGATCACGGACGGCTGCTCGAACGTCGGGATGAGCCCGGTCGTCGCGGCGGCCCATGCGAAGGCGGAAGGCATTACGGTGAATGTGATCGGGGTGGTGGAACGCGGCGAATCGATTTCTTCCGCGGAAGTCGAGATCGAGGAAATCGCGCGCGCCGGCGGCGGCATGAGCCGGCTTGTTGATACGCGCCAACTGTCGCAGACCGTGCAGATGATGACGCGCAAGACGGTCGTGACGACGATCCAGCAGGCGGTGAACAAGGAGCTCCGGCAGGTGTTCGGCGCGGAATCGATCGAGGCGCTGCCTCCGGAGCGGCGCGGCGAAGTCGTGCGCGTCATCGACGAGCTCGGCGAATCATCGCCGCTGAAAGTCGCGTTGCTCATCGACACGAGCGCGAGCATGCGTCCGAAGCTGGCGGCGGTCGAGGAAGCGATCCGCGATCTCGTGCTCAGCCTGCAGTCACGCTCCGGACGGAGCGAGATTGCCGTGTTCCATTTTCCCGATTCGGAAAACGGCGAGGGCTGCGTCTGCGATCTGGACTGGACGGACAACATCGCCGGCGTGAAACGCATTCTGCCGCGGCTGGCCATGCGCGGCACGACGCCGACCGGACCGGCGATGATGCAGGTCATTGATTTTTTCCGTCAGGGCGATTATGGTAGAACCATCAGAGGCGAAATGGACGGGATGACAGGTGAAGACGTCGTCTGAACTTCGGCTGGCGCCCGGCACGGTCATCACGGGCAAATGGAATCGCGGCCGGTACCGGGTCGAGCGCCTGCTCGGAGAGGGGGCGAACGGCAAGGTTTACCTGGTGGAACACAGCCGCCGCCTGTATGCGATGAAGGTCGGCGGGGACGCGGTGGATCTGCAGTCCGAGATCAACGTTCTCCGCAGCCTGGCATCCCGGCGGCGGAGAACGGAACCGTTCCTGCTCGCCGTCGACGATTATGTCCATGAAGACGGCGCGGAATATCCGTTCTACATCATGCGGTATGTGCGCGGCAGCGTGCTGCACGAATATTTGCAGCGCGAAGGCGCGGACTGGTTCCCGCTCGTCGGGTACAATCTGCTCGGCAAGCTGGCCGAGCTGCACGAAGCGGGCTTCGCGTTCGGCGATCTGAAGCGGGAGAACGTGCTGGTCGGCAGCTACGGCCGCGTGGAGCTGGTCGATTACGGCGGCGCGACGGCGATCGGCAAGAGCGTCCGCCAGTTCACCGAGCTGTACGACCGCGGGTACTGGAATGCGGGCAGCCGGACGGCCGAAGGGACCTACGACCTGTTCTCATTCGCGGTGCTGTGCCTTCATCTGTTCGAAGGCCGGCGGCTGCTGCAGCTGACGAAGACGCTGCTGCCGCAGAACCGCTCGCCGGCGGATTTGATCCGGCTGACAACCGGCCATCCGGCGCTGAAACCGTTCGCCGGCTGGCTGGCCCGCGCGCTGCGCGGCGAATTCGCTTCCGCGCGGGAAGGTGCCGCCGCCTGGCAGCGGATCATGTACGGCGGAGGCGTGAAGATGAACCGGAAGCGGGCGCCCTCGGGCTGGGCGGCCGGCCTGTTCGCCTGCACGATGATCGCGCTGGCGGCGGCGATCGTATGGATGATGACGGAAGGCGTGCTCCCGACCGGGCTGTCGTGACGGAGTCCGGCGCATGCGGCATGCTTCTTCGCCATGCGCACATTTGCAGGTGGGGGGACGGCAGGATGGATCTGGCGGCGCGCATCCGGCGGACGGCGGAGCGGGAAGGGCTCTGGCAGCCGGGCGATACGATACTGGCCGCCGTATCGGGCGGTCCGGATTCGACGGCGCTGCTGCATCTCTTGCGGCGGCTGTCCGGCGAATGCGGCTTCAGGCTCGCGGCGGCCCATGTCAATCACGGCTTCCGCGGCGAGGAATCGGCGCGGGAAGCGGAATTCGTGCGCCGGCTGTGCGAAGAACTCGGCGTGCCGCTCGACGCGGTCGAATACGATCTTCCTTCTTATATAGAAGAGACGGGGATGAACGCACAAGCGGCGGCGCGGGAGAAGCGGTACGCGTTCCTGCGATTGGCGGCGGCGCGGAGGGGCGCATCGCGGATCGCGCTGGCGCACCATGCGGACGACCAGGCCGAGACGGTGCTCATGCGGCTGCTGCGCGGGGCCGGGACGTCCGGCATCGCCGGCATGCCGATGAAGCGGCGCGAAGGAAATGTGGAACTGATCCGGCCGCTGCTTCGTATATCCAAATTGGAGCTGCTGCAGTACTGCGCGCGTGAAGGGCTTGTCTATTGCGAGGACAGCAGCAACCGCAAGACGGTGTACTTCCGCAACGCCGTCCGGCTGGAGATTCTGCCGTTCCTCGAGCGATACAACCCGAACGTGTCCGCGTCGCTCGTGCGGCTGGCCGAGATCAGCCGCGCGGAGGACGACTTCCTGACGCGGGAAGCGGAACGTGCGATGGCCGGACTCGTGCGCCGGGAACAGGGCGGATTTGCCATGGAACGCGGCGCGTTTCTCGGCCTGCATGTCGCTTTACAAAGAAGATTGATTACTCTAATATTAATCTATCTGGGGGTGGAAAAAGGGTCCATCCCGTTCGAACGGATCGACGCTATCCGGGAAGCCGCCGCGGAAGGCTCGCCGACGACATCGGTGATCGAGGCCGGCCGCGGCGTCCGCTTCTTGCGGGAATACGACGTGCTGCGGTGGATGACGGGCGATGCGGCTGCGGACGACGCCGGGTTCGAGTATGAAGTGGCGGCGGATGTCGGCGAGCTTGCGGTGCCCGAAGCGGGCGGCCGGCTCGTCTTCCGCCGCATTCTCCGCGCGGCGGGCGAACCGCTGCCCTCGCCGGGCGCGGAGTCCCGCTGCGCGGCGCTGTTCGACGAAGACGCCGTCGCTTATCCGCTTCGCGTTCGTTCCCGCCGGCCCGGCGACCGGATGCGCCTCTCCGGTTTAAACGGCTCCAAAAAGGTGCAAGATATTTTCGTTGACGGCAAGGTTGCGCGGGCAAGGCGCAGCCGGATTCCGCTTGTTGTGGATGCCGAAGGCCGGCTGCTCTGGATTGCCGGCATCCGGCGATCGGCGGATGCACCGGTGACGGAGGACACGACGCGCATACTGCGGATCGAGTGGCAGGATGATACATTGGAGGTCTGGCGTTGTTAAGCGACATTCAGGAAATCTTGTATGACGAAGAGCAGATCCGGCATAAAGTAATTGAAATGGGCCGTCAGCTCAGCCGCGATTTCAAGGATCAGAATCCGTTGGTCATCTGCATTCTGAAAGGCGCATTCATCTTCATGGCCGATCTGGTGAAAGCGATGGACATTCCGCTGGAGATCGATTTCATGGCCGTCTCCAGCTACGGCGCGTCCACGAAATCGTCCGGCGTCGTCAAGATCGTGAAAGATCTGGACGTGCCGGTGGAAGGACGCGATGTGCTCATCGTCGAGGACATCATCGACAGCGGCCTTACCCTCAGCTATCTGATCGATGTGCTCGAACGCCGCAACGCGAAGTCCGTGACGGTCGCGACGCTCTTCGACAAGCCGTCCGGCCGGACGGTCGAACTCGAAGCGAACTACGTCGGCTACACGCTGCCGGATGCATTCGTTGTCGGTTACGGACTCGATTACGCGGAGAAATACCGCAACCTGCCGTTCATCGGCATTCTGAAGCCGGAAGTCTACAGCCGATGACTCCGGAGAACGTTCGTCGGCGGAGCTGCCCAACCGGGGGCGTTCCCGCGCCATGCCTCCTCACGGTCGTGTTGTGATGGCAAGACGTGCTATGGTAAAATAGTTGAAGCGCCTTGAGAGGAGGTAGGGGATGAATCGGTTCCTGAAGAATACGGGATTCTATCTGATCATCTTTCTCGTTACCGTCGGAATCGTCCATTTCATCAGCAACCAGAATGAAACGACCGAGCGGAAATCATACGACGAACTGCGCCAGCTGATCAAGGCGGACAATGTCGAAGAACTGACGCTCCGGTATGACGGCGCTTCGTATCTCGCCACGGGCAAATACCGCATGCCTCCCGCCGGGGTGCAGCAGAACGCGTTCTACTCCCGGATACCGGCGGAAGAATTTGCGATCGAGGAAATCAAGGACGCTTCCGAACAGAACGGGTTTAGATTATATGTGGAGAAGCAGCAGGGCCAGAGCATCTGGCTGACGTTCCTCACCTCCATCATACCGTTCGTCATCATGTTCATCCTGTTCTTCTTCCTCATTAATCAGGCGCAGGGCGGCGGCGGCAAGGTGATGAACTTCGGCAAGAGCCGTGCGCGTCTATATAATGAAGACAAGAAGCGGGTGACATTCGAGGACGTCGCGGGCGCCGACGAGGAGAAGCAGGAGTTGGTCGAAGTCGTCGAGTTCCTGAAGGATCCGCGCAAGTTCGCCGCGGTCGGCGCGCGCATTCCGAAGGGCGTGCTGCTCGTCGGCCCGCCGGGTACGGGCAAGACGCTGCTTGCCCGCGCGGTGGCCGGCGAAGCGGGCGTGCCGTTCTTCAGCATTTCCGGCTCCGACTTCGTGGAAATGTTCGTCGGTGTCGGCGCATCCCGCGTTCGCGACCTGTTCGAGAACGCGAAGAAGAATTCCCCGTGCATCATATTCATCGACGAGATCGACGCCGTCGGCCGGCAGCGGGGCGCCGGTCTGGGCGGCGGCCATGACGAACGCGAGCAGACGCTCAACCAGCTGCTCGTCGAGATGGACGGGTTCGGAGCGAACGAAGGCATCATCATCATCGCGGCGACGAACCGTCCGGACATTCTCGACCCGGCGCTGCTGCGCCCGGGCCGCTTCGACCGCCAGATTACGGTCGACCGTCCGGACGTGAAGGGACGCGAGGCGGTGCTCAAGGTGCACGCCCGCAACAAGCCGTTGGCGAAGGATGTCAATCTCGAGACGATCGCGAAGCGGACGACCGGGTTTACCGGCGCCGATCTGGAGAACCTGCTGAACGAGGCGGCGCTCCTGGCGGCCCGTCGGAACAAGCGGGAGATCGCGATGGTCGAGGTGGACGAGGCGATCGACCGCGTCATCGTCGGTACGGAGAAGCGCAGCCGCGTCATCAGCGACCGCGAGAAGCGGATCGTCGCGTACCACGAAGCGGGGCACACGGTCATCGGCTATTTCCTGGAACACGCGGACATGGTCCACAAGGTGACGATCATTCCGCGGGGCCGGGCGGGCGCCTACGTCATCATGCTGCCGAAGGAAGATCGAATGCTCGTCACGAAGCAGGAATTGCTCGACAAGGTGACCGGGCTGCTCGGCGGCCGGGTCGCGGAAGAGCTGTTCATCGGCGAGATCGGCACCGGCGCCTATAGCGACTTCAAACAGGCGACGTCGATCGTGCGCAGCATGATCATGGAATACGGCATGAGCGAGAAGCTCGGCCCGATGCAGTTCGGCAACTCGCAGGGACAGGTGTTCCTCGGCCGCGACCTCGGACACGAGCAGAACTACTCCGACGCGATCGCCTACGAGATCGACCAGGAGATGCAGCGCATCATCAACGAATGCTACACGCGCGCGAAGGAACTGCTCACCGCCAAGTCGCGGGAAGTGAAGCTCATCGCCGAGACGCTGCTTGAAGTCGAGACGCTCGAACTCGAACAGATCAAGCGGCTGATCGAGACCGGATCGCTGGACGGTGGTGCCGGCGGCGAAGGCGGCAGCGGCGAGGGCAATGCGGAGCCGAAGGAGACGAGCAGCGAGCCGGCAGTCGATACGCTGGGCAATGTGCGTGTCCGGATTCAATCGAAGGAGCCGGGCGAGGATACGCTGCCTCCGGGCGGCGACGACGGCAGCGGCGACAAGCGCGGCTGAACCGTCCCGGCATTTCAGCGACGGACAAGTCGACACAACCGCCTCGGCGCGGCCGAACAGGCCGCTGCCGGGGCGATTTTTGTGGTTCCGGCGGCGTGCGAAGGTCCTCAGGCGTCGGCATGCTCCATCCGGCGGGCTTGCGGTTGTGTCTATTTGTTGACAGAGTCCTGCACCCCGTGTAAATTAGGTGATAATCAAATGGTTTTGCGGCCGGATGGCCACACTATGACTGTTCCATCGCATATGCGAATTCGTGAAATTTGGCACAAATTACAGCGCGGATCGGACAGCGGTGTCAAGCGCGCCTCGGCGGGAACATCGGCGTCATGCGCGCGGCTCGAAGGAGAGGATCGACAGAGATGGAAGCATTGGCGCTCGAGCGGAGGGCGGAACAGAACCGCGAACTCCGCGAACGGCTTGAGCAGTTGAAGAAGGAACGCAACGCCATCATTCTGGCGCATTATTATCAGCGCGACGAAATCCAGGAAGTGGCCGATTTCCGCGGCGACTCGTTCCTGCTGGCGCAGAAGGCCGCCCAGACCGACGCTGAAGTTATCGTTTTTTGCGGCGTCCACTTCATGGGCGAGAGCGCGAAGATTCTGGCGCCGGACAAGACGGTTCTCATTCCCGACGAGCGGGCCGGCTGTCCGATGGCGGACATGGTCAACGTCGACGGCCTCCGGAAGCTGAAGGCGCAGCATCCGAACGCGACGGTCGTCACCTACATCAACTCGTCCGCCGAAGTGAAGGCCGAGACCGACATCTGCTGCACGTCGTCGAATGCCATCAAGGTCGTCAATTCGGTGCCGACGGACGAAGTCATCTGGGTGCCGGACAAGAATCTCGGCCATTACGTCCAGCAGCACACGGACAAGAAGATGATCATCTGGGAAGGCTACTGCAATACGCATGACATGCTGACGGTGAAGGACATCGAAGAGATGAAGGCGCAGCATCCGAACGCCATCGTCGCCGTCCATCCCGAGTGCCGCCCGGAGGTCGTCGCCATGGCCGACTTCGTCGGCAGCACGACGGCGATCATCAAATTCTGCCGCGAGTCCGAGCACAAGGAATTCATCATCGGCACGGAAGACGGGACCGGCTACCAGCTTCGCAAGGACAGCCCGGACAAGATTTTCCACTTCGCATCGAAATATCTCGTCTGCCCGAACATGAAGGTCAACAACCTGAAGAAGCTGGTCAAATGTCTCGAAAATATGCATCCGCAGGTTTATGTGCCGCCGCATATCGCAGACAAGGCAAGGCTGTCTCTGGAGCGCATGCTGCAAGTGAAGTAGCATGCGCTGCTTCTTCGCTTACCCCTCGCACGCATTCCAAGCCGCATGATACGGATGAACGCATCGGAGGAACGGATATGATCCCGCGATATTTGGTCGACGTGGCGCCGGACGAGCTGCCCGTCATCGAGAAGGACGTCATCGTGATCGGGGCCGGCATCGCCGGTCTTTTTACCGCCATCAAGGCGAGCGAACGGCATTCGGTGCTCATGATCACGAAGAAGTCGCTGATGGACAGCAACACCCGCTATGCGCAGGGCGGCATCGCCGCCGTCATTTCCGACGAAGATTCGCCGGCGCTTCACCGGCAGGACACGCTCATTGCGGGCGCCGGTCTGTGCTCGCACGAGGCGGTCAATGTGCTGGTGCATGAAGGGCCGGAAGGCGTCCGCGAACTTGTCCGGATGGGCGCTCAGTTCGATCAGGAGAACGGCGGGTTCGCCCTGACGAAGGAGGGCGCCCACAGCCAGCGGCGCATCCTGCACGCGAACGGTGATGCGACGGGATTCGAGATCGTGCGCGCATTATCGGAGAAGGCGCTGTCCAACCCGAACATTGAGGTGTGGGACGATCACTTCGCCATCGATCTGATTACGGATGACGGGGAATGCCACGGCGCGCTCGTGCAGAAGCCGGACGGCTCGCGGCTCATCGTCCGGGGCAAGGCGACCGTGCTGTGCACGGGCGGCACCGGTCAGTTGTACCGCTATACGACGAACCCGGAGGTCGCGACGGGCGACGGCATCGCGATGGCGTACCGCGCGGGCGCGGAGATCCGGGATATGGAATTCGTCCAGTTCCATCCGACGGCGCTCTGCTATCCGGGGGCTCCCCGGTTCCTCATCTCGGAGGCGGTGCGCGGCGAAGGCGCGGTGCTGCGCAACATCAACGGCGAGCGGTTCATGTCGCGGTACCATCCGCAGCTGGAGCTGGCGCCGCGCGACATCGTCGCCCGCGCGATCGTCAGCGAGATCGAGCGGACGAAGTCGACGTTCGTGTACATCGACATCACGCATGAGCCGGCCGAACTGGTGCGCCGGCGGTTTCCGACCATTTATGAATATTGCCTGCAATACGGCCTCGACCTGACGAGCGACTGGATTCCGGTCGCGCCGGCGGCCCACTACATGATGGGCGGTGTGAAGACCGACCTGTACGGCGAGACGAACATCCGGCGCCTGTTCGCCTGCGGGGAGTGCTCGTCAACCGGCGTGCACGGCGCCAACCGGCTGGCCAGCAACTCGCTGTCCGAAGCGATCGTCTTCGGCCGCCGCATCGTGGAGCGGATCGGGCAGCTCGGGCCGCTGTCCTCAGCGCCGAAGTTCGAAAGCGGGGAAACGCGCACGCAGCCGTCCACCCAGGCGGCCATCGAGAAGCGGCTCAAGCTGCAGAAAATCATGCTGCGCTACTCGGGACTCAGGCGGGACGCGAACGGGCTCAACAAAGGGCTGCTGGAGCTGAAACGGCAATTGTCCATCTTCCATACGGTGCTGACGAAGCGCGAGGAGTACGAATTCGCGAACCTGCTCACCTGCGCGCTGCTCACGACGCAGGCGGCGCTCGCCCGCGAAGAGAGCCGCGGCGCGCATTACCGGGAAGACTTCCCCGAGCGGGACGATCTGCTCTGGCGCAAGCATATTGTCCTGCATCGCGAGCGGGGGATGACGGAGGAGCGGATCGAACATGTTTGAACTGGACCGTTACAATGAAGCGATCCGGGGCATGATCCGCGGATGGCTGGACGAAGATATCGGATACGGCGACATTACGACGGAATCGACGATTCCGGCAGGCAGCCGGCACAAGGCTGTCATTCATATGAAGGAAGACGGCGTGCTCGCCGGACTGCCCGTCGCCCGGCTCGTCTTCCATATTGTGGACCCGACCCTGGAATTCCGCGCCCTTGCGGAAGACGGGCAGAAGGTCGCCAGGGGAACGGTCATCGCCGAAGTCGTGGGCAGCACCCACAGCATTCTGACGGGCGAACGGCTGGCGCTCAATCTGCTGCAGCGGATGTCGGGCATCGCGACGAAGACGCGCCGGTTCGTCGACGCGCTCGAGGGACTGCCGGTCCGGCTCGTCGACACGCGCAAGACGACGCCCGGCCACCGGCTGCTCGAGAAGTACGCGGTCCGCATGGGCGGCGGCGCGAACCACCGGTTCGGGCTCTATGACGCCGTCATGATCAAGGACAACCATATCAAGGGAGCCGGGGGCATCCGCGCGGCGGTCGCCGCAGCGCGGGCGCGCATTCCGCATACGATGACCATCGAAGTGGAGACGGAGACGATCGAGCAGATCGTCGAGGCGCTGGATGCCGGCGCTGACATCATCATGCTCGACAACATGCCTCCCGCCAGGATGGCGGAAGCGGTCAAGCTCATCCGGGAGCGGGCGCCGCATGTGAAGATCGAGGCGTCGGGCGGGGTCAGGCTCGACACGATCCGGGAGATCGCGGCGACGGGCGTCGACATCATTTCGGTCGGCGGGCTGACGTACTCCTTCGATTCGCTCGACATCAGCCTCGATCTCGGAGACAAGAAGCCGGGAGGGAAGCAGGCATGATTCTCGCGGCGGATGTCGGCAACACGAACATGGTGCTCGGCATTTTCCGGGGATCTGAATTGCTGCACCATTGGCGGCTCAGCACGAACCGGACGGCGACGGCCGACGAGTACGGGATGATGTTCCACAATCTGTTCCATTACGCGGGGCTCCGGATGGAAGACACCCGGGGCATCATCATCTCTTCGGTCGTGCCGCCGCTGATGCGGACGCTGGAACAGCTGTGCCGGCAATATTTCCGCAAGGCGCCGCTGTTTGTCGGCCCCGGGGTGAAGACCGGGCTCAACATCCGCTACGAGAACCCGCGCGAAGTGGGCGCGGACCGGATCGTCAACGCGGTGGCCGCGATCGAGAAATACGGCGCGCCGGTCATCGTCGTGGACTTCGGCACGGCGACCACCTTCGATTATATCGACGCCGGCGGCAACTATGTGGGTGGCGCGATCGTGCCGGGCCTCGCCATCTCGGCCGAGGCGCTCTATCAGCGGGCGGCGAAGCTGCCGCGCATCGAACTGACCCGGCCGCGCAGCGTCATCGGACGCAACTCGGTCGCGTCGATGCAGGCGGGCATGGTGTTCGGCTATGCCGGCCAGGTGGACGGCATCGTCCGCCGCATCCGGGCGGAGAGCCGCACGAACGCCCGGGCGATCGCGACGGGCGGGCTGGCGGAGCTCATCGCGCCCGAGACCGAGACGATTTCGGTCGTCGATCCGCTGCTGACGCTGGACGGGCTCAGATTAATCTATGAACGGAATCAGGACGACAGCGGAGGGAGAGTCGAATCATGAACGAATCACGCGGCGCGGATGACGTGCTGGTGCGCGGCATCGCGTGGGGCGGCGGGCTCCGCGCGTACGCGGTGCGGACGACCGGCCTCGCGGGCGAGCTGCAGCGCCGCCACGGCACGTATCCGACGGCGACGGCGGCACTCGGCCGGGCGGCCACGGCCGGCGCCATGATGGGCGCCATGCTCAAGGGCGAGGAGAAGCTGACCGTACAGGTCAAGGGGGACGGTCCGCTCGGCCAGATTGTCGTCGACGCGAACGCGAAGGGCGAGGTGCGCGGCTACGTCGACAACCCGCAGGTTCACCTGCCGCCCAACGCGCAGGGCAAGCTGGATGTCGCCGGCGCCGTCGGCCGCAGCGGATATATCCATATCGTGAAAGACCTCGGCCTCAAGGAGCCGTACCGCGGCAGCGTGCCGATCGTATCCGGCGAGCTGGGTGAAGATTTCACCTACTACTTCGCCTCGTCGGAGCAGACGCCGTCCGCCGTCGGACTCGGCGTGCTGGTCGATGTCGACGGCAGCGTGTTGCACGCCGGCGGCTTTCTCCTGCAGATCATGCCGGGCGCGGAGGAGCAGGATATCACCCGGCTGGAGCAGCGTCTGCAGGAGATGCCCCATGTGACGTCTCTCCTGGACCGGGGCGAGACGCCTGAGTCGATTTTGCGCTTTTTGACGGATGACGATGTGCAGCTGCTGGACGCGATGCCGATCGTCTTCAAGTGCAATTGCTCCCGCGAGCGGGTGGAGCGGACGCTCGTCAGCATGGGCGAAGCGGAGCTTGCGGCGCTGATCGAGGAAGACGGGCGGGCGGAAGTGACCTGCCATTTCTGCAACTCGGCGTACGAATTCGATCGGCACGAGCTGGAGAAGTTGCTGGAACAGGCCAAGCCCAAGCAGGATGTGTAAGATCGGAAGGCGGACCATGGAAAATGAGAAAGAACCAGATACTGAAGGCGGTCATCGTCCTTCAGACGGTCTGTCTGATCGCGCTGGCGGCGCTGGTGTCGGTGAAATGGCCGTCAGCGCGCGGCGACGATTCACAGGATGGCCCGGCGGGCGGCCATAACGCCGGGGACCGGATGAGCCGGCCGGTTGCGGAGATCGGCGGCCGGACAATTACGGCGGACGAGCTTGCGGATCAGCTCATGCGGGAGCACGGCTCGTCCGTTCTGCGCCGGATGCTGGTGCGCGAAGCGATCCGGCTGGAAGCGGAGGCTTACGGCATCTCCGTATCGGAGCGGGAACTGGAAGAAGAATTGGAAGACATGATGTCGGGCTACGGAGACGAGGAAGCGTTCTACGAAGCGATGCGCGAGCAGCTCGGCATGAGCCCGGAAGAGGTGAGGGCGGACGCGGAAGAGCGGCTGCTGCTCGAGAAAATCGCGGTCCGTCCGATTCTGATTACGGATGAGGAAGTGGAGGCATACATACGCGATCATCCGGAATTGCTCGAACCGAAAGTGCGGCTGACATTCTCCTGGATCGTGACGGCGGAGCAGGACGAAGCGGAGGCGGTGCTGGACCGGCTGAAAAAGGGCGAACCGTTCGAGGAGCAGGCCCGCATCTACTCCATCGACGACTATACCGCGGAGTACGGCGGTTTCTACGGCACGGTGGAAGCGGATGACCCGTTCCTTGACGCGGAGGTCACGGAGCTGGCCGCATCGCTGGCGCCCGGCGAGATCGGCGGCCCCGTCGAAATCGCGGACGGATGGGCGGTCATCCGCCTCGAGGACCGCGAGGTCGAGGAACGACCGGACGACCGCAGGCTGCGGGAGCAGGTGCGGATGCAGCTCGGACTCGCGGCGGCGCCGTCGCTCAAAGAAGTCGAAGAAGCGCTGCTCGGCAAGTACGGCGCCAGGATCCTCGACGACGAACTGGCAGACCGGGGAAGCGCGGAATTCCGGCACGAAACTGGCTATTGACAATTCCGATTAGACATTGTTAAGATGGAAGAAAGCTAAACCCTACTAATTCGGTCGGAAATAAAGGAGGTTCTGTCATCATGCCAAAGATTGTAAACAGTGTTACGGAACTGATCGGGGATACGCCGCTTGTGCGCTTGAACCGGCTCGTGCCGGAAGGCAGCGCTGAAATTTATGTTAAGCTGGAGTATCAAAACCCGGGCGCCAGCGTCAAGGACCGGATCGCCATCAGCATGATTGAAGAAGCGGAGAAGGAAGGCCGCATCAAGCCGGGCGACACGATCGTCGAACCGACGAGCGGCAACACGGGCATCGGTCTGGCCATGGTCGCCGCGGCGAAAGGTTACCGCGCGGTTCTCGTCATGCCGGAGACGATGAGCATCGAGCGCCGCAACCTGCTGCGCGCTTACGGCGCCGAACTGGTGCTGACCCCCGGTTCGGAAGGGATGAACGGCGCCGTCCGCAAGGCGGAAGAACTCGTCGCTCAAAACCCGTCCTGGTTCATGCCGCAGCAATTCAAGAACCCGGCGAACGTCAAGATCCACCGCGAGACGACCGGTCCGGAAATCGTCGAAGCGATCAACTCGCTGGACGGCAAGCTGGACGCCTTCGTCGCCGGCGTCGGCACGGGCGGCACGATCTCGGGCGCCGGCGAAGTGCTGCGGAGGCATTTCCCGCACATCAAGATCTACGCGGTTGAGCCGGCGGCATCCCCGCTGCTCTCCGGCGGCAAGCCCGGCCCGCACAAGATCCAGGGTATCGGCGCGAACTTCGTGCCGGACATCCTGAACCGCGAAATCTACGACGGCGTCATCACGGTCGAGAACGAAGAAGCGTTCGAGACGGCTCGCCGTGCTGCAAGGGAAGAAGGCATTCTGTGCGGCATCTCGTCCGGCGCAGCCATCTTCGCCGCGCTGAAGGTGGCGAAGGAGCTCGGCGCAGGCAAGCGCGTCGTCGCCGTCGTGCCGTCGAACGGCGAACGCTATCTGTCCACGCCGCTGTTCAACTTCGAAAACTGATTCCCGCTTGAATTACCAACAAGCCCTCACCCGGCCGTTAGGGTGGGGGTTTTTTCATGCATCCGCAGGCCTGCAAATCCCCCGCGAATCCGGTATGATGGTGTTACACGAATGAAGCGAGGTTGCTGCGATGGCCGAAATCGAGAATCAAGCCCGGTTCGCCGAATCTTTACGCGCGGGCGTCGCTTCCCTGAAATCCCGTCCCGGCTACAAAACGGTTCGGCGAAACCGCAAGTCCCCCGCCGCCCAACCGGAATCGTATCTGGACAAAATCGCGGTGCAAATCGGCGTCTCGACCAGCACGCTGAAAAGCTGGATCGGCCAGATGGGACGGAAGTACGTCCCCGGACGCGTGGAGGACGGGAAGCTGTTCGGCCTCCTGTGGATCGTGCTCCGGGACGGCGACCGGCAGACCGACTGGCTCGTCCAGGTTCTCGGCACGACATCCATCCCGGTGTTCACGCCGCCCGCCGAGGGCTGGGTCAAGGCGTGCTTGCGCAAAGCGAAGGTGCTCTTGCCGAACGGCGCGTTCGGAGCGCCGGAGGAGGCGGAGATCGACCGCGTCATCGCGCGCCTGTTCCCGGACGCCCGGGACGAGCGGCCCGTTGCGGCTGGCGGACCGGCAAGGTCCGCGGCGGAGGCCGCCCGGGAAGGGGCCGGGGCGGGGACGGTTCAGCCGCAGCCCGCGGTTGGGGCCGCACCGGAACGGTCCGCCGGCATCCGGCACAATCTGCCGACGCGCTGGTCGAACCGGTTCATCGGCCGCAGGACGATTCTCGACATCCTGAATCGGTGGATGCATACGGCGTCTCCCCTGTGTCTCATCACAGGCTGGAGCGGCGTAGGCAAAAGCACGATCGCGCTGGAAGCGGCGTACGCCTGTCTCGGAGAAACGCGCGGAGAGGCGGCGATCACGGAATCTCCGTGGCCGCGCGTCTCTTGCGCGATCTGGATCAGCGCCGACCTGAAGGGATTGAGCTACAGCTACTTCCTGGACACGATCGCCTATCAGCTGGGAAGGGCGGAGCTGCTCGGACAATCGGAGAACGAGAAGCAGTTCGTCGTGCGGAACGCCCTCGCCCATTATGCGACCGAAGGAACCATCCTGCTGATCGTGGACAACGTGGGCGCGTCGGATCGGGACATTCTGTTCTTCCTGGCCAATCTGCCGCAGGGGACCAAGGCGATCATGACCTCGCGCGATCACCGGCACAATCTGTTCCACGACGTGTCCCGCGATGTGCTCGCCATTCAGGTCGGGGGCATGGAGCGGGAGGATGCGCTGCGCTATCTGCGCCAGGAGACGCAAGTCCACCTCGCCGCCAGCTCCGGTGAACCCGGACGCGGCAACTTGCGGCAGCTCCTCGAATCGGACGACGACATGCTGGCGCAGCTGGTCGAAGCGGCGAACGGCAACCCGAAGGCGCTGTCCCTCTGCATCGCCTACATCGCGGACGGCGTCATCCCCGTCCGGTCGTTCATCCGGGAAGTGCAATCGGCCGGCTACTCGCTCGCCTCGCTGTTCGATTATCTGTTCGGCCACACCTGGGAACGATGCCCGGACAGCGTGAAGAAACTGTGGATGGCGCTCCCGCTGTTCCAGACGCCGCCCGGCGAGCGGAGCTGGGCGGCGGCGGCCGGCCTGAACCGCCGGGCGTTCCATCAGGCGGCGGACCAGATGCGTGCGTACGCGCTGATCACCGCGGAACGATCGGACGACGAGCTGCGCTACCGCGCCCACCAGACGGTCGTGGTGTACGGGGAGCAGAAACTCCGGGAACACGACGAATTCCGGACCGAAGCGCAAGCCCGCTGGCTGGCGGACTACCTGGACTATGTCGAAAACCATCTGGCGCGCCAGCCGGCCGGGCATATCTATTGGAGCAGCCTTCCCGGCAGCGGTTACGCGCGGGTCCGGAAGGAATGGCCCAATCTGTACAAGCTGCTGCAATGGTGCGAAGAGACGGGAAATGACGATTATTTGACCGCGTTCATGCTCAGAATGGCGCATTTCCTCAGCCGGATCAGCCTGCCGCTGCGCATCCGGTTCGGACTGAAAGCGGCGGAGGCCGCGGGCAGGCTGAACCGCGGGCTGCAGGAGGCGCTTTTCCGGATCGATACGGTCGGCTGGGCCTGTTTCGAGATCGGACGGAGCGAAGAGGGGTTTGCGCAGGTTAAGCGGGGACTCGCCATCGCGGAAAGCGCGGCGGGACCGGCATCCGATCCCGCGGAACGGGCGGAGCGCGATGATCTGCGCTCCCTGGGCCTCCAGTTCGAGGCGCGATATCATGCGGACCGCGGGGAGCTGGAGCGGGCGCGGACGCTGCTCGAAGAAGCGATGGCCATCCCGGCTTCGCCGGTCATCCGGCACCGCGCGCTGCTGCTGAAGGGAAACCTCGCGATGCTGCTTCGGGACGACGAGCAGGCGGTTGCGGATCTTGAAGAGGCGAACCGGATCAGCCTCACCTACGGCGGCGAGAAATCGATCGAGCCCAATTACCTGCTCGGCGTGGCGTATGTGTATCAAGGCGAATACGGGAAAGCTCTTGGGGCATTCGATGCGTTTCTTTTCGATCCGGACAGGGCCAACCAGATTGAACGGATTTATCATGAATACGGCATGGCGCAGCTCTTCGCGGCGCAGCATCGGCATGAAGAAGCCTTTGACCTGGTGAGCAGCGCGTTGAACCGTATCGATGCGTGGGAGCCCGGCATTCGGATCCGTCCGGAAGTGAAGGCGTTGCGAGACCGGCTGCTGGAAACGATCGGGGGCGGGCAGTTGCATTAGGGGTGAAAAAAGTACAGCGGAGCTGTACCTTTTTTGTCCGAATGCGGAGAAAAAGGCCAGCGCTGCTTGCTTTCAGTCGGAGGAGGATTCGTGTACAGTGGGAATAATAGCGTCAGTATGACAGGAGGTTCCGTTTCCCATGAGCACGATGAAAGCATGCGTGATCGAAGGTCCCCGCAGCGCGGCGGTCCGGGAAGTGCCCATTCCCGAGCCCGGCCCCGGCGAAGTGCTGATCCGTGTCGAGCGCGCCGGTATCTGCGGGACGGATGTCCACATTTATAAAGGGGAATATGTCTCCCCGTATCCGATTATTCCCGGGCACGAGTTCTCCGGCACGATTGCCGGACTCGGCGGAGGTGTCGACGGGTTTGCGATCGGCGACCGGGTCACTGCGGAGCCCAACATCCATTGCGGCCGTTGTGCGTACTGCCTGTCCCAGCGCGGCAACCATTGCGTGAGCTGGCAGGCGGTCGGAGTCACCCGGGACGGCGCCATGGCAGAATACGTCACGGTTCCGGCCCGCAATGTGTTCCGTCTGCCGGACGGGATGAGCTTCGCCGAAGGTGCGTTCATCGAACCGCTGGCTTGCGTCGTTCACGCGATGAACCGTCTGCAGCCTGCCCCGGGCGCCCGGACGCTCCTGTTCGGTGCCGGCGCGATGGGACAGCAGCTCATTCAGGCGCTCGTCCATGCCGGCGTATCCGATCTCGCGGTCGTCGACATCGCCGAGGATAAGCTGGCGATGGCCGCAGAGTGGGGAGCAACCCGGACGTTCCTGAGCGGTCAGTATGACGAAGCCGAATTGCTGGAAGATTTCCCGCGCGGGTTCGACATTGTCGTGGATGCCACCGGTATCCCGCAGGTCATTGAGCAGGCACTGAAGTATCTCGGTCCAGCGGGAAAATATCTTCAGTTCGGGGTAACGGCCAGGACAGCGACCATCCAGCTCAGTCCATTCGATCTGTTCCAACGCGACTGGACCCTCATCGGATCGATGGCGACGAACAATACGTTCCAACAGGCGCTGCAATGGGCGAAGGCGAAGCGCATCCGGCTTGAGCCGCTCGTCACGAGCGTCATCGGGCTGGACGATCTGCCGCATCTGTTCGAGCATGGCGCGCGCCCGGATGATCTCAAAGTGCAGATTCAGATCGGCTGACCGTCCGATCGTCGAGCGGCACCTCGCGTTGTATACGCGGGTGCCGCTTTTTCAGTACGGCGTGCCCAGAAAGCACGTATCTTCTAGCCGGTGAAAGTCCGGCCACGGGAGGGGCCAAGCCCCCGTGTAGCCAGGATGCCTGCGTACGGCGAAATCCGTGCGTAGAAGCGTATCGACGAAAGTACCTGTCAGAGACAGGGCGAGCAACATGTCAGGCCGTAACATCAAGTGAATCCTGCCGCGTCGTCAAAAAGGCCTCGCAAGAGGGAAAAGAGGAAGCCGAGCCCCGCGTACATGGGCGAAGGC